>JAJWCP010000045.1 GCA_021617435.1 Pseudomonadota bacterium | reverse complement strand
CTCGTAAATATTGCAAAAAAAAAACGCGAGATAATATAATTTTAAAAATAACATTTTGAGGAGGTTTTATGATGAAATCAGATTTTAGTCGCTTTTTACACCATATTATGTCACACTCCGATGTAAACGAGATGTCCACCCCCTCTCTGTCACACTCCGACTTAATCGGAGTGTCCAGGTCAAATAAATTTGCTAATTGGTTCAACCTGGATCATCGGGTCAAGCCCGATGATGACAACATTGAGAATGTTGGTAGGTCTATGGTAGAAATGCTTGGAGTCTTGGCTATTATCGGCGTTTTGAGCGTTGGTGCAATTGCCGGTTACTCCAAGGCTATGTTCAAATACAAACTTAACAAACACGCTGAGCAGATGAACACGCTAATCAATGCCGTGGCGCGCAACGTGCATAGCTTTGACACTCTTTCGGCTAACGGCTCGCCAAAAGTTATAACCCCTATTTTTATAAAAATGGGTGAAATTCCAACTGAAATGGTGAAAACAAATGTCAATAATTTTGTGTATGACATTTTCGGACAGCAATGGCAGATATTTATATCTTCTACCAATACCCTTATCTTTTTGACTTCATGGCATGAAGACGGTTCGTCATTTTTATCCTCTTCTTCAGCGGATAGTTTAGCAATCTGTAAAAATATTTTGATTGCCGCTAAAGAAAATTCAGATAGCATAAATAGAATCGCGGCAACTTCAGCTAACTCAGATTCCGATATTCAAAACGATGATGCAACCTCTCATTATTTATACGGAGATAACTATTGTTCTGCTAATAGAAGATGCCTTAAAAACTTAACATTAGATGATATTTACACAACTTGTTCAGATCATGTAAAAGGCGGTAAAGCGGCGTTTCAACTTATGTGGAGACGCAATTAACCGCAGACAAAAACCCCTGAAACGATTAAGTTGCAGGGGTTTTATTTGCATTAAAAAATTAAAAAATTACAAAATTACATATTCAATACGGTTGTAACCGGCTGAAATTACGTTAATTTTGAATCCGTTAATTTCAATATTCTGCGAATCAAACGGGAAAGTGTATTCTTCCGCAATCGGCTCTTCGCCAAAAGTGGTGAATGTAAACTTCATTACGCCGTCTTCAATGCCGTTGTAGCGCAATTCATAACCTGATAAAACTTCAGTATTTTCAGCGCGGGTATTTACCACCGGCGTAAAGACAACATCTTCCGGTTCAACAAAGAACTGAATATCTAAGATTGCCAAACGACCGTCAACGATGCGTCCGATGTGATTATAAACACTGCCATCGCCGTCAATTAACAAAATGTCACCGGCTTTGTTTTGACGAACCAACAAATACGGTTCACCTTTTAAGTAAACTTCGCCAAATGCCTCATAATTGCTCTTCTTTTTAATAAAGAGCGGAGTGTAACTTGAGCTTAAAACCGCATCTTTGTTTACGGTTAAAATTTCAGAGGCGTAAAAATCAGTGCGGCGGGTTTTGCTAAAGAGCATAACATCGTTTAATTTGGTAACCAAAACCTGATTACGCTCAATTTTATCTTCAGTAACGGTTTTGCTTTCAGTTAAATATTCTTCGCCTTGTTTAGAATCGTAATAAAAAATCTTTTCAGTCTGCCATACCTGAAAATATTTATTACGTCCGCTGAAAATATCCATATCTCCGGCGTAAACACAAGCCGCGAGCATAGAAACCGATAACATAGCTAAAATTTTTTTCATAGGAATAATCTCTTTTTTAGTGTTTAAACATCTGCATAAATGTAATATAACTTGATTTAGTAAATAAAATGATAACAAACGGAGAAAATATGAATAACAAATTTTCAAGCTGTATTTTGGTTAAATTTGCGCCGCAAAGCACCACTCCGCCTGAACTTGCCGACTTTTTAGACGAATATTTCGGGGTGACCGCCTGCAACTATGCCGATGACGGCACGGAAGAATATGTGGGCTACGCCGACACTTCTTTTTCAGCTGATGATTTAATTTCAGCAGCTCATGCGCAAAATATCAGCTTGCCGCCTTTTACCACTGAAAAGCTTGAAAATAAAAACTGGCTGACCGCCAATGTAATTAAATTCGCTCCGTTTGAAGCGGCGGATTTTTGCATTTACGGCGTGCATGAGCCGCAAGCACCTGCAACCGACAAACTTCCCATTAAGATTTACGCCGCCACCGCGTTCGGCTCCTCACACCAAACCACCCGCTGTTGCCTGCAGGCTATCAGCGACTTAAATGCCCTGCACGCACCGCATCAAAAAATTTTAGACATTGGCACCGGTTCCGGTATTTTATCACTTGCCTGCGCCAAACTGTGGGCTCAAGACAATCCGCAAATTGTTGCCGGAGATATTGACGCGGAAGCTGTTAACGTTACCACGCAAAACGCCTTTGACAACAATTTGGAACAATTTTTACAAGTTACGCAAAGTGATGGTTATCAGGCGGAGCTGATTACGCAAAACGCTCCGTACGATATTATCATGGCTAACATTTTAGCCCGTCCCTTAATTGAAATGGCGCCGAATTTAGCTGAAAACTTAAAGCAAGGCGGCTATTGCATTTTATCCGGATTTGTGGAAGACCAAACCGACTGGGTGGTATCCGCTCATCAAAAAGAAGGACTATCGCTCGTCAAAACCTACCAAATTGACAACTGGCGCGCCGTTATTATGGAGAAACAAGCATGAAATTATCTGACTTGCAACAACAATTAAAGCAAAACAAAATACCGGCTTATTTACTCACCCGCAATAATATGTTTTGGGGCGAAGACGTTTTGCCGACTGAAAATAAGATTATGGAATTAAGCGGTTTTACCGGTTCCGCCGCCATTATGCTGATAACGCCTGAAAACGCATGGTTGTTAGTTGACAGCAGATATTCTATTCAGGCGCGGAAAGAGACGGACGCCTCGCAAATCACAGTGGTTGACAGCACCGACGGGCTTAATGACGTGCTCAATTTGTGTAAACAAAACAATATTGATAAGCTCGCGTATAATCCGTGGTGTCTGCCGGTTTCCGCCGTTAATTTTATTAAACGTAGTTCCTCGCTTGCGTTAATCGCAAAGCCTGATTTAATCTGCGGAATTTTAAGCGATGAACCGGTAAACGTATTTATTCATGATGTTAAATATTGCGGAAAAACAGCGGAAGAAAAATGCCATGAGGTTGCCAACGCTTTTAGCGATTCTGCCGACGCTATGCTGATTTGCAATCCGGCACAAGTTTCATGGTTGCTTAACTTACGCTCGCACACTCTGCCCGACACGCCGATTTTGCGCGCCTTTGCGCTTTTGTGCCGTGACGGCAGCGCGTTTGCTTACGCTGATAACTGCACTTTTAGCGGCATTAAACCAGTTGCGGAATTATTTACGGATTTACAGCAACTTGCCGGTAAAAAAGTTGCCGTTGACCTTCATACCACTCCGCAATATGTTTTTGATAAGCTGCATAATATTAAAACTGTTCAGCTGCAATCCAATCCGCTGCTTGAATTGAAACTTAATAAAAACCCTACGGAGTTAGAAGGTTTTCGCAATGCGCATATTCGTGACGGCGCGGCGGTAACCAAGTTTTTATATTGGCTTGAAAACAATCGGCAGGGCTTGCACGAGCTTGACGTAGTGGCTAAATTAAAGCAATTACGGCAAGCGCAAGATTTATTCTTTTCCGATAGTTTCGGCACTATTGCCGCGAGCGGAGCCAATGCCGCCATTGTGCACTATCAACCGGACAGCGCGCACAACGCGCTGTTAAAAGACAATTCAGTGTTGTTGCTGGACAGCGGCGCGCAATATTTTGACGGCACCACTGACGTTACCCGCACCATTGCGCTCGGCACTCCGCCGGAAGAAATTAAAACCGCCTTTACTGAAGTTTTAAAAGCCCATATTGCTCTGGCAAGCGTAATTTTTCCGGCAAACACACCGGCTTCGGCGCTTGACGCCATTTGCCGCGCGCCGCTCTGGCTAGCTGGTAAAGATTATCGCCATGGCACCGGACACAGCGTCGGGCATTTTTCAGACGTGCACGAATCGCCGTTTGGATTAAGTCCCCGTTGCCATTTGCCGATAAAAGAAAACTACATCACCTCTATTGAGCCGGGATTTTATCTTGAAGGCAAATTCGGCATCAGAATTGAAAATCTGGCATACGCCGTCAAAGCGGAACATGAGGGATTTTTACAGTTTAAAAACCTAACCTTAATACCTATTGATAAACGCCTGATTAATCCATATATGTTAAGCGTAGGGGAACAGAGCTGGCTTAATAGTTATCACCAACAAGTGTTTAGCTGTTTGGCTCCTTATATGAATGTTGCTGAAAAAGAGTGGCTTTGTAAAGCTTGTTCCCCTCTTTGATTTATAATCAAATCATTAAGGAGGCAAAATTGAAAACGTTTTTAACTTTTATTTTTTGCCTCCTTGCTTTTTGCGCGCAAGCTCAACCCGCGTTTGAGGGTAATTATCCGGTCAGTCAGCCTTTGGCGGAATATTTTAACGCGGAAGCCGGAAATGATAACAAATCGCTAATCTATATTTTTTATAACAATCAAGGAATCTGCGACAAATGCGCGCAAACCATTGAGCTGACCGAGCAAATCTTTAATCAGTTTTATAACGGCGTATACAGCCTGTTTGTAATAAATTATGCGGAAGATAATGAATACAATTTTGCCGCCGCATACCAACTGTATGAGCCGTTAGCGATTGTGTTGGTTAAAATAAATGACGGTGAGCAAATAGGGTATGAAAAAATAGCCAATCCTCAACAAATGCTGATAATCGGCTATGATTACACTGATTTTTTAACCAAAAAAATCAACCATTTTTTAGGCGAAGATTAAATTTTTTGCCATTTGATACGCAAACGGGCAAGCTCGCGCCCATCGGTTAATGCTGATACACTGTGGAGCGAAACATTGCCGTCTGTTTGGGTCTTAACTTCAACTTCTTCACCTAAGCGGCACTCTTTTTTGAAAGCAATTTCAATCTCCTGCGGGAAATGCTCATCTCTGAATACATGGTCAACAGCTTCGCTTGCCCACAGAGGATAAACCGCGTTATTAACATGCTTATTAATGTCTATATCATCAAAGCGCACGGCAAAACGGCGAACACAGTCTGCATTTTCAGGTTCCGGCAATTTCGGAAAATCAGTTACTAAAGTGCGCTCATTAATAACGGTATATTGAGGCAAATGCTCTTTTAATGAAACCGGACGTTTGCGGGCAAAATCAATCAAAATCCATTGACTGGAAGCGGCAATAATCATATCGCCTTGCTCATCATACACGCCGAAGTCACGTACAGCGCCGATTTTCTTTTCAGCCGAAGGCCAGGTTACTATTTTAATATTTTCATGCAAAGTCGGCAGGCGCTTAATTTGCAAATGATAATTTGAACCCACCCACGCCAAACCGTTTTGTAAGCAAAATTCAAGTCCCAACTGCAAATCAGAAGCGTGCGAGTCGGCCATATCCTGTAAAATGTTCATCAAAGTCAAAATTCGCAAATTGCGGTTTTTATCGCATTCATAAGTGCGAATATTATATTCTTTAATAAACTTTTCCATTTTTAATGACCTTAAAATAAAGAGATGTTTTGCTCTTCTTCAGCAACTGCCGCAAGTTTAATTTGCTCAAAACGCGAAAGCAACTTGTTTTTGTAACGCAAGCCGCGAGCCGGAACTTTGGAATGATAAGCCATGGCCGCTTTTTGCCAAGTACCGCGTTTTTGGTACAGCTTGGTTAAAAATTTGGCGCCGTATTCCATATTTTTATCGGGATTAAAAGCGTCATCAAGGCTTGCAAACGCCTTTTTATGATATTTTAAATTAACCTGCATACAGCCGACGTCAATGCTTTCAATGCCTTCAGACTGTAATTGTTTAACTTTGGCAATAGCCGCTTCTTTGGTTTTAAACCGATACCCTTTGCCGTTTACGTTAATGGTCCACGGCCATGAAACAAAGCGACCTTCATCATAACTCCAGTTGCCTGTTTCCACACTTGAAATTGTCTGCAACAAATGATCTTTAATATCGTATTTTTCTTCCATTCGCGCAGCCGAAAGCGAACACAATTCCGAAACATCTGCCTCAATCGGCATAGATGCGTCTGTTTTATATTCTTTTTGAGCTTTAAGAGGGTGCACGATAACTAAAGAAATAACCAATAAAAAAAGTATTCTTCTCAGCACGATAAAAAGTTATCCTATATTTCCCTTTATAAGCAAAAAGCTTCCCTCCTTTAAAGATTTCCGCTTTACAAACTGCCTAAATAAACGGCAGAAGACTTATAACAGGGCGTTAACCAAAACATTAACTTTGCGTTAAATAAAGTTTAACGAAAAATTAAATTTTGTTGTTAGATAACACATCTGTTTTTAAAAATCCAGTATTTTTTTTGCAAGTGCACAGACGCAAGCGGTTACATCGGCGCTAACGCGTTGAAAATCAGCATTTTTAGTCAGCGTTTTTTCATCGGCATAAAGCCCGCGATTAAGCTCTAATTGCAAAGTATAGATTTTTTTACGAGGCTGGCAATAATTAAAAGTTGTAAAGGCGCCGGAATAAGGAATATTTACGGTCGCCATATAACCTTTTTCTTTAAGTTGCCGCTGTAAAAACTCGGTATACTGCGGCGGGCAGCTTTGCGAGAACAAGTCGCCGAGGCAAAAGTCGGTTTGCGGACTGTCAGGGATGATATTGCAGATTTTTGACGGCATAGAATGATAATCTAAAAGCAGGCAAAAACCAAACTTTTTTACGCATTTATTAATTAAGTATTGCAGGCGCTTATGGTAAACATCATACACATTTTTTATCCGCTCCTGCACTTCTTGATATGAAAGCAAGCCTTTATAAATGGGCTTACCGGCGGCATCAATACGATGAATCAGCCCCAATCCGAAACGGCAGCGATTGTTTTCAATGGCGATTTTATCGGCGGGATAATCATAAAACATTTTGGCGTCAAGCTCAATTTTATCGCGGTTGGCATCAATAAAAGCGCGGGCAATTTGCATACTTAAAACCGGAATACCGAGCTTGGCTATTGGGGCGGCCAATTCATCAGTAAATAAATCTTCATTAGTGCGAAGTTCGGCAACTGACAAAGGCGTATGCGCCAAAAACTCAGGCGGGAAAACCGTGCCGGCATGCGGCACCGAAACCACCATCGGATAACTAATGTTATAAGTTCCGAGTTCATTGTAAATTTTTAACTTTTTATAGTCTACACTAAATTCGCAATATTTTTCAGGCACGGCAAAAATCCTTTCATGAAAGTATTTTATCATACAAACCTTAAATTTTTATAAAAAATATCTTGCCAAAGGTAATATGATATGCTAGTTAAAATATGTTTTCGGGTGTGTAGCTCAGGTGGTTAGAGCGTTACGTTGACATCGTAGAGGTCGCAGGTTCGAGTCCTGCCACTCCCACCAATAAAAAAGTCCCCTTCACGGGGATTTTTTATTGGTGAAAACAGAAAGAACCTGCGACCTCGTAAGTAGAGGCTTGAGGATAAAAACAGCCGAAGTAACGGCTGTTTTTACCGCAAAAGGCGTAGTTTTGTTCGCGAGCCAGGAAAGCGACAGCGACCGCAGCGAGCTTACAAAACAAGTGACCGACGCGCAGTTAGTGAAAGCCTTAAAAGCTTGAGCTTACTAAGCTAGACAAGGTTCGAGTCCTGCCACTCCCACCAATTTTAAGAATCTCCGTTATGGAGATTTATTTAAAAAGCTTAATCTTATTCCCGATGGATTCAGATACGAGTCAAATTTCAGATTAAAAGATATGTTTAATAGTGAGATTTGGATTTATCATCATGACAATTTAAATGGCAGCGGTTTACATTTCAGCGCTATCGGCTATAAATTTCAGCCCTCCACACAAGGAACAGAGCTCTGCCGCAACATTGCTACAACTGCTAAAGAAAACGCATCTGATTTATATGCGCTGACCACCACAAAATATAATAACGACGGCACTTATAACCAGTCGCAAGGCACCTTATACGGCGATA
Organism: Pseudomonadota bacterium; assembly: GCA_021617435.1. GTDB lineage: Bacteria > Pseudomonadota > Alphaproteobacteria > RF32 > CAG-239 > CAAFZY01. The sequence continues at coordinate 3,366 of JAJWCP010000045.1, read as the reverse complement.
AATATTGCGATACTTCAGAAAATCCCTGCATACGCAATTTAAACTTAGATAAAATTGCCGAACTTTGCAATATATGCAATGAACAGAATTGTGACTTATATGTAGAATGGCAATAAACTTATTTTAACTTTTCCGGCATATAATTTTGCTTATGAAAAGTGAAATTATATATAATACCGACTCTGAACTGCGCGCCATAATTAACAACTGGTTATTGTGGCTTAAAAATGAACGACGTTATTCTGAGCATACCATAGACGCTTATGCCCGCGACATGTCATGTTTTGTTAATTTTTTTGCAAGCGGCACTTCGGTCGGGTTGGAATTTTTACGCAATATGCAGGTACATGACTTCAGGCGCTTTATCGGCTTCAGAGCCATGCATTATATTGAAAAATCTTCGCAATCGCGCGAGCTTTCCGCGGTTAAAAATTTTTTCAAATGGCTTGATAAAAATCATATTTTAAAAAACTCCGCTATCAGTGTGATTGCAAATCCGCGTTTACCTAAGGTTTTACCCAAAGCGCTTGACGTTACTGACGCGCAAGACTTGCTACAACAGGTAAAATCTTTTGCCAAAGACGATTGGCAAGGTTTGCGCGACCAAGCCATTTTGATTTTGCTATACGGCTGCGGATTGCGTATTTCAGAGGCGTTATCCTTAAACGTTGGCGACATAAACGCCAACAGTGAATTTTTGCGCATAAAAGGAAAAGGCAACAAAGAAAGACTCGTTCCTTTGTTGCCCATAATCACTGAGGCCGTAAACGCCTACACCGCCGCCGCACCATATAATTTTAAGCACGGCGAGGCTTTATTTGTCGGCGCTCGCGGTGAACGTTTAAGTCCGCGGATTATTCAACGACAGTTGCAAAAGATTCGGGCGTATATGGGCCTTCCTGATACTGTGACGCCCCATGCTCTGCGACATTCTTATGCAACTCATTTATTAGCTGAGGGAACCGACCTGCGCTCCATTCAGGAGTTATTGGGTCATGCGTCCCTAACCACAACCCAACGCTATACCGATGTTCAGACCGAAACCTTAAAACGAGAATACGATAAGGCGTATAGTCCTGAAACAGATAAATAAAAAAGAGGCACAACATCCGCGTACCTCTTTTTAAACTTTTATCTGAAAAGATTACTTCAACTTCTTTTCTACGAACTCTTCGTGTTTTTTAGACTTTTTATCATATTTTTTCAAGACTAATTTTTCCGGATGAGTTCTCGGATTCTTTTCAGCAAGATAAAATGTACCGGTACCGGCACTGCTTTCTAATTTTACTTTTACTTTTACTGCTTTTGCCATTTTTTTACTCTTAATTTAAGGTTATAAATCAAAACATTTAGGCGTAATATACATTTTTTGCCGCCGTTGTCAACAATAATTTTTATCACATTTCATTTTTTATGTAATCAGCGGCGATAATCACATCAGTTTCTTGATTAAATCGGTCTTCTTGCTGGCAGGTGGCATCAGCCAAGCTCCTCGCCCGCTTTATGCCGCCGGTGCAAACCGCCGGACTTAGACCCACGCCGTTAATTTGTCCGCCGGACGGAGTGAAAAAATACGAGTTGGTCAAAGCCATGGCGCGCCCCTCTCCCATTTTTACCACATTTTGCACCGTGCCTTTGCCGTAAGTCTTAGTTCCGATTAACACCGCGCGATTTTGCTCGCTTAACGCCGCCGCCAAAACTTCCGCCGCGGAAGCGGTAAAGCCGTCAATCAACACCGCCAACGGTTTGTTGTGCCAAACATCGCCGGAAGCCGCGGTGTAATACTGCGGAGTTTGCTCGTTTTCAGCGGCGGTATAGGTAATGATACCTTCATCTAAAAACATATCGGCGATTTTGAGCGCCTCATTTAACACGCCGCCGTGATTGCCGCGTAAATCCAAAATTAGCCCGCGGCAATCATCGCAACCGGACAAGGCTTCAGTAACCTCTTTGCTGACATCATTTTGAAATGATACAATTTTAATCAAGAGCAAATTATCGCTCACTTTGCGAGCGGCAAAATTGCGTTTTACCTCAAACTCTTTTTCATCATCAAAGCCGCCAAAATAGTGCGAATAGCCATCAAGCCCAGCAAACACCTCTTGCGCAAAACGGTCTGGCATTTCATAATCATAAAGCTCAATATCCGGCGAAAGTTTAATCGCCATATTAATAACTTTGCGGCTTAAACCCGCCCAAGCTTTACTGTCAGAATCTTGCGGCGGCAGGGCAAAAACACCTTTGCGCTGATTATTGTAATATAAATAAAGCGTTTCATCAGTGGATTTAAGCGCAAAACCGGCATCAGTTTTATTTAAGGCTTTGAGCCCCTTAAAGGTAATATCGCGGTTGCTGACCTTATTGATATAATCATCATGCAGTGTGTCATAAACCTTGCCGATAACATCGGCTTTAGCAGGCAGGCTCAACATCAAAAAAGCAAACAATAAACAAACAATTTTATACATAGCCGCACCTTTACAAATCAAGTTCCGTAATAAGCGGAGTGTGGTCTGAAGGCTTTTCCGCCATACGCAGGCTTTTATCAACGCTCACACTTTTAAGCTTATCAGCCAAACTCGGCGATAAAAACTGATAGTCTATGCGCATACCTAAATCCTGCTCATACGACTTGGCTCCGTAATCCCAAAAAGTGTAGCCGTTTTGCTCCGGATAAAGCGTGCGGAAAGCGTCATAAAAGCCTAAATATTTTAAGGCGGTTAAGCGTTTGCGAACCTCAGGGCGATAAAGAGCATTATTAACAAACAGCTCAGGATTATAAACATCGTCAGGAGTTAAAATCACATTAAAATCTCCACCTAAAACAATGTGTTGATGTTGTTGCTGCAAGTTTGCGGCATGCTTATAAAGCGCATCCATAAAACCAAGCTTATAGGCAAAGCGGCTGTTGTCATCAGGGTTGTTATAAGGCGGGTTGCCATTCGGCAAATATACACTAGCCGCGCGGATTTCAGCGTTTTCAGTTTTAACCGTAACTTCTAAATAACGGGCGCTGTCATCGGCAAAATCAGGCAAGGCTTCATGAATGGTTTGCATTTCATGCTTACTTAACACCGCCACGCCGTTATAGCTTTTTTGCCCCAAAACTTTGGCATTATAGCCCACGGCATTAATTTCAAAAAACGGAAAAGCATTATACTCGCATTTAATTTCTTGCAGCATAACAATATCGGGCGCTTTGGTTTGCAGCCATTTTATAAACTGCGGCAAGCGGGCATTGATTGAGTTGATATTAAAAGTGGCTATTTGCATAATCTGTTCCGGCTAAGAGTTATTGATGTGTTGATTTTAGCTAAAAATAACTTTAATGCAAGCCTGATGTTAAAGGATTATAAAGTTTTTAAT
>JAJWCP010000044.1 GCA_021617435.1 Pseudomonadota bacterium | reverse complement strand
GCGTATGACGCGCTCGGAAAAGAAAACTTTTTCTCCGCATCGTCATCCGCGGCCTTTCTGGCAAAGTCTAGTTATGGCAAAAGAAAACAATGGTTAGCTGAAATTCAAAGCGGCAAAGGCAAATACTACGCCACCTCGCTTGAAAATGACGTCAGCCACTATCGGAGAAACAACTTCCGCCTGCTGAGCAAAATTCAGGTTGAAGAAATGATTCCCGCCATCGTCAACAACAAAATCAGAAGATACGCAACGCTTCTGTTTTGGTTGCACGATGAAGAGTTGTGCATCGCTAAACGCGATAGCATGTTAAATGTTGCCAACCGCCTGGAAGATGAAATCATCAATGACGAGAACACTCTCGCCGATTCCGATGATATTCGCCGTTTCCTTACCGTTGGAATTTTGTACGGTGACAAAAATCACCTGTACACCATGGAAACCATTGAAAATTTCAACCGCATTTGCCAAGCGGTTGAATAAAATCAAAAAATTTAAGCTCCCGTTTCGGGAGCTTTTTTTACTGAAAAAAACATTATGCTTTTTTGCGGACTTTTTTAGCCGTTTGCTTTGCCGGTTTAACCGATTCGTTATGCTCCGCGATGCGGCATTCCGGCGCAACCTCATTCAGCAGTTCGCGCCGCACAATTTCATCAATTACGCTCATCAAAAAGCTGATAAGCAGCAAGAACGAAATCAGCAGATACGAAACAAAAAACAACCATGAGTGCGGAAAAATCGCCATAACCGGACGAGCAAGCTCTGATGCCCAACCATCCAGCGTGAAGGCTTGCAGCAAGGCAAACAACGAGGCGCCCAAAGTTGAAAATTCAATAAATACGCCGCCGAACAAGCTCACTCCGATAATGGCAAACACGTATGTTACCATCGCAAATACCAAAAACGCGGCTAAAAAGTTTGGCAGTAATGCGCCAAAAACCGCCAAGATTCGTTTTAACTTTGAAAAGCGGTCAATATATTTTAGCAAGCGAAACAATCTGAATGTTCTTAAAACAATAAAGTAGCTTGCAAATGAAAATGACGAAACGGCAATCACGGTAAAATCAAAAACATTCCATTTTGAATTAAAAAACTTATGCCCGTACACATAAAGCTTAAGCGCCATTTCCACAATAAAAATGCCCATACATAACCGATCAAGCACAAACAAAACATTGCCGATAGCCACCTCAAAATAATCAGATGTCATCAACCCAAAAACAAGCGCATCCAAGCAAATCAACGACATAATAAACAAATCAAAGTTTTTGCTCTCAACAAAGTTTTTGGCATTTTCGCGATTTTTATTAATATTTTCAATCATAACCCGCCCCTTATTGTTAAAATTTTATAAATACATAATAAACTGCCGACCGAAAAATACAAGTATTAAAGTTGCAATTACGATAGCCGGTCCGAAAGCCCCCGCGCGTTGACGTTTAGCAAGCGAAAACAAAGCAAACACCACGCATGAGATTAAAATTACATACGGAACCATGGCAAGCCCCAGCCAAGCGCCCACCGCCGCAAGCAGCTTAATATCGCCGCCGCCGAACGCGTCAGGGTGTTTTTTAATTAAAAAAAGCGTGGCGATAATCGGCAAAATATAGCCTGCCAAAGCACCCAAAGCGCTCATTACCGGATAATAACCGCTATCCGGCAACGCCATGGATGAAAATGCAAAACCCAGTATTAACAGCGGAACGGTCAAAACATCAGGAAGCAGCAAAATACGCTCGTCAATTTCATACAGTAAAAGCAAAATCCAAATCAGCGGCATAAACCAACCGGCAATCGCCGGAAACGATAAATACGCCAAATAACTGAGCGCCGCGCATATAATGCCCCATCCGATGGAGCGCATACGGTATTTATCCATAAGTTTTTTATATTGCGCCGATTGTTCTCGTTTGGCTTTTGCAACCCTTTTAACCGGCCAAACCAACCGATAAAGAGCATAAGCCGCGGTCGCCGGCATAAACTTGGCAAAACGCCGCGCCATATACGGAATAAGTAGCCCGAAAATAAAACCCGATAAAGCGTAAAGCATAATTTTTCTCCCTCTTTTTGCTCAAATTTACCGCTGAAAGGTTAAAAATCACTTGAAATATAAAAAATAAAGTTGTAATAATGCTTTACTTTAACGGCACCCCTGGAGGTCGTTAGAGTTTTTAATAACAAAAATATAAGGAATTTAAAAATGTCAAACATTACATTTAAAGCTTTAAAGCGTGAGAAAGCAGGTAAGGGGGCAGCTCGTGCATGTCGTCGTGAAGGACGTATCCCAGCTGTTATTTACGGCGGAAAGAAAGATCCGGTTTTGGTTAGTCTTGACCCGGTTGAGTTGGAAAAAGCTCTTAACTTATCTGATTTTTATGAATCTGAAATCACTGTTGACGTTGACGGCAAAGCAACCAAAGTTGTTTGCCAGGACGTTCAATTCCACCCGGTTTCGGATATGCCGATTCACGTTGACTTTTTGCGCAAGTAAGAGGCTTATAAAATGTTTTTAGTGGTAGGTTTGGGAAACCCCGGAGCTGAATATGCAAACACCCGCCACAACATTGGATTTATGGCGACTGATGAAATATTCAGCCGCTATAATTTTTCCGCATTTAAAAGTAAATTTGACGCGCTTGTTGCCGAAGGGCAAATTGCCGGTGAAAAAGTTTTGCTCTTAAAACCGCAAACTTATATGAATCTTTCCGGCAATGCCGTGGTTAAAGCGGCATTATTTTATAAAATTCTGCCTGAAAACGTAATTGTTATTCATGATGACATTGACTTAGCGCTTGGTCAGCTCAAAGCCAAACGCGGAGGCGGCGCCGGCGGTCACAACGGCTTAAAAAGCATAGATTCGCACATTACGCCGGATTATAACCGGATTCGCATCGGCGTAGGTCACCCTGCCGGACACGGTGCTGAGGTTGCCGATTATGTTTTAGGACAATTTTCCAAGGCTGATAAACAAATTATAGAGAAAGAACTTTCTATCATTCCGGAAGCTCTTGAAACACTGATTAAAAACGGCGTTGCCTCTTGCTCAAACTTTTTGGGCATGGCTGCCAAAAACAAATAGGAGTATTTAATATGGGGTTTAACTGCGGCATTGTCGGATTGCCGAACGTTGGCAAATCAACTTTATTTAACGCTTTAACGCAAACTATTGCGGCACAAGCGGCCAATTTTCCGTTTTGCACCATAGAACCTAACACCGGACGAGTCGCCGTTCCCGATTCGCGCCTTGATAAACTTGCTGAAATTGTTAAACCCAAAAACATTGTTCCGACTCAGCTTGAATTTGTTGATATTGCGGGTTTGGTTAAAGGCGCTTCCAAAGGCGAAGGCTTAGGCAATCAGTTTTTAGCCAACATCCGCGAAACTGATGCAATTATCCATGTTTTACGCTGCTTTGAAGATGATAACATCACCCACGTTGAAGGCTCGGTTGACCCGATTCGCGATGCGGAAATTGTTGAAACCGAATTAATGATTGCCGATTTGGAATCTTTGGAAAAACGTTTTGAACAGGTTAAGAAAAAAGGGCAAACCGGCGGCGATAAAGAGGCTAAAATCTGCGCCGCGGTTATGGAACCGGTAATCAACGCCCTGCGCGAGGGCAAACCGGCGCGCGTTGCCGCTCCTAATCCGGCTGAAAAAGACGCCTACAAGCAATATAAAATGTTGCAGTTGCTCACTTCCAAACCGGTTTTGTATGTTTGCAACGTTGATGAAGGCTCCGCTGCCACCGGCAACAAGTTTTCTGACGCGGTATTTAAAAAGGCTGATGCCGAAAACGCTAAAGCCGTTATTATTTCAGCCGAAATAGAGTCGGAAGTTGCTCAGCTTGATTCTGAAACTGAAAAAAAAGACTTTCTTGAAAGTTTAGGTTTGGAAGAAACAGGCTTGGCTAAAATTATTCGCGCCGGATACGAGCTTTTAGGTTTGCAAACCTATTTTACCGCCGGACCGAAAGAAGTTCGCGCCTGGACATTTTTAAAAGGCTACAAAGCCCCGCAATGTGCCGGTATTATTCATACCGACTTTGAACGCGGCTTTATTCGCGCTGAAACCATATCTTATGACGACTATGTGCGCTTAGGCGGCGAGCAGGCTTGTAAAGAAGCCGGCAAAATCCGCTCTGAAGGCAAAGATTATGTTGTTCAAGACGGCGATATTATGACCTTTTTGTTTAACGTATAAAATTGTTCCGATACTAACAAAAAACCCCGTCAGATTAATTTCTGAGGGGGTTTTCGTTAAGAGCCTTTACTCTTCAAGTTCTTCACGCAAGATAAAGCGATTGTCACCGTCATCTTTCGTGTACACCAGAGTGATGTCCTTGTACGTGGTAACCTCATGGCGACGGCGGCAATGTGATTGAGAAGCCTGCAGGTAAGGATGTTTACCAATGCCGCGATACGGCAAAATATCCCTGACCGCTTCCGACATCATCTCCCATCTGCCCCACGGCGCGGGATCAACCACCAACACGCCTTTTTCAGGGTGCTCCGGCATAACAACCACCAACAACTCTTCCGAGTCGGTATCGCCGCGCAGATTAGCAACTATATTGCTCGCCGCTTCTATAAGGTAAAAGAAGAGGGTCTTCTGACAATTTTCAGGCTTTAAAGCACCGAAACCAACTCTGAGTTCATTACCAGTCGGCGGAATAATCCAGTCATAAAATACCGATTTCATGAGTTCAGCCGCCTGATTGGCACTCAGCAGTTTGGATACATAAGCCTGCTTTTGCTCCATTGTTGTATTGTTCATAAAAATTGAAAATTAATTATTGTTTTACTTAGCCCGCGATTATACGCATTTGGCATTTTTTGTCAATAAAAATAGAAAATCCCGCGCAATTTTATTACGCGGGATTCAGTTATGATTACTCAGCTACTCAGTGGCGCCGAGAAGATAGTAAGCCAAACGTGAGCTCCTTACCTGCCCTTCAATAGCAAAGGCAGAATAATTATCCTCGCCGAGGAGCGCTTTGAGCGCACTCTTGCGGCGATAAATACCACACTCCAACTCATGAGCCATATCCGGCTCAAGGTATTCTTCGCCGTCAGCGATTGCCTTGGCGGCTTTGAGGGCGGCAACCGCTCTCTCTACATCGTCCTTGTTGGCGATGAGAGATGCTATTTTCCACGGTACACCGGCCGCATCTGCCAAAGCCTTGGTCTTAAGGTAGTAGGCGCGTTTTTCCGCCTTTTCCCCCTCAAGGTTCACTTCCTTGACGCTGTAGCTGTCAAAGAAGTTACCACCGTTATAGCAGTTGGCATGGACTGTGACGTCAAAGACCTTATCGCCTTTTTGGATGCGATAAATATAGTCCTTATATCCGGTACCGGTCCAACGGCTCTGGCTTCGCGTTGAGAGGCATTTGTCCCAACGACCGATCTCTCTCATAAGATTGAGAGAGATGTTAACGGAATAAATTCCGTGCTCCCGAGCCCAAGCGCGCTCCTCAAAGAAGCGGTCTGCCTCTTCCTGCCCATGCAAGAAGATATATTGCTCATCTTCCGTCCCTTCCGGGAACAGATAACGAAAGATTACTTTTATCTCTGTCAGACCTAATTCTTTATTGGAACACAAAGCCTTATCAAAGACTTCGGGCTGCTCAATAATCTCAACCTGCTTACGCTCATAAGAGCGGCTACGGAGCCAAAGGACACGGCCGTCAAACAGCGTGACTTTAAAGTCACAACCGGTCGTCCACATGGAGTAACTGTGGCCGCCCATTCTGCTGTCATAAAGATTTCCAGCCTCAACTGCAACGATGTACTCATCATACTTTTTCATAACTGTTTTTGTTTTTATACCGTTGGCAATCACTGCAATGCTTTGTAAAATTTCCATCAAGTTAACTTTTTTCAAAAATCGGTCAATGCTTAAAACAAAGGGAACAACCAAACAGACCACACCTATCGGAGCGTCCGGACTCGCAGTAAAACGTCCTTAATCAGTTGGAGCCGAGCACCAAATTTTATCAAAAGTTATTAAATGACTTCTATTAAACCAAACATAACCTGCAGCTATGCCTCCAGTCATTATAATTTAAAAATAATATCATTCATTTATATTTATAGCATAAAATTCTTTTCCTCGCAAGAAGATTCCTTTTCTTTATCCTATAACAATAGAGCTTTTTAATTGCTTTTAATGCTAAAATTGGGGACAAATTAGGGACAGATTCAACTTCAGAAGAAAAAATAAAAGGTTTGCAATTTTCCGCAAACCCTTTATTTTCTAAATGGTGCGCTAGGCCGGCTTAGCTTCGCTGCACTGCGCTCATAAACCTGACGGTTTACCGCGATACCTCGTATCGCTTTCACTTGTAGTCAAACCGGCACCCGTGCCGCTTTGATAGCCTGTTTATCATACCAATAAAAAAGCCACCGCAAGGGTGGCTTTTTTATTGGTGCGCTAGGCCGGAATCGAACCGGCACGGAGTTGCCTCCAACAGATTTTAAGTCTGCAGCGTCTACCTGTTCCGCCACAAGCGCATAAATTTTATGAGCATACTTATAACCATATATTTTTATAAATGCAACATAAAACTTGTAATTTTTTTATTTTTGTGTTTTTCTGTTTTTGTTATTGTAACGACTCAGCCAAAATACGGCGGAAACAGCGTTTCGGTGTTTTGGTTTTTATTTAACAGAAAGGTCTTTTTAATGAGAAAAATTGATATGTCTTTGCAAAGATACATTTTCCCCAATATTAATAATGAAGGTTGGCGTTTTATCAGTATTTTTGCTGCCATAACCGCGTTATTGGCAATTATTTGGTTGCCGCTCGGCGTTATCGGTCTTGTTTTAACCATTTGGTGCTACTACTTTTTCCGCGATCCGGATCGCGTTACTCCGCAAATTAAAGATGTGGTTGTTTCCCCTGCTGACGGCGTTGTGCAGATGATAACCCGCGTCACCGGTCCTGAAGAACTCGGATTAAACAACAAAACCTTTAATCGTATCAGCATTTTCATGAGCGTTTTCAACGTACATGTTAACCGCGCCCCTGCAACCGGTAAAATTTTACGCCTTGCCTATATTAAAGGTAAATTTTTTAACGCCACGCTTGATAAAGCCAGCAAAGACAATGAACGTCAGCTTTTGGCTATGCGTACTGAATGCGGCAAAGAAATCGCTTTTGTGCAAATTGCCGGATTAATTGCCCGCCGCATTGTTTGCTTTGCCAAAGAAGGACAAACTTATCAAGCAGGCGAAAGATTCGGTCTTATCCGCTTTGGCTCGCGCTTAGACGTTTACTTGCCGACCGATATTGAACCGCAGGTTTGCATCGGTCAAACCATGGTTGCCGGTGAAACCGTTTTGGCTAATCTTAAATCAGATGCTCCGCGCGTTGAAGGAGATATTAAATAATGAAAAAACTTAATAACAAGCTTTTGTTTTCAAAACAAAAATTAACTGAGGTTCCGTTTCGCAAATTAGCCCCGAACATGGTAACCATGATGGCTTTGTGCTCCGGCGTTACTTCAATCAGATACGCCGTGCAGGATGATTGGGTCAAAGCCGTCATCTGCATTTTTTTAGCCGCCTTGTTTGACGGACTTGACGGACGCGTTGCCCGCTTTTTGAAAGCCTCTTCAAAATTCGGCGCCGAATTGGATTCGTTATCTGACTTTGTCAGCTTCGGTGTAGCTCCGGCAATTTTAATGTATCGTTGGACATTGTTTGATTTGCCTAAATTCGGTTGGTTCTTCTGCTTGTTGTTCGCTATGGGCATGGCTATGCGGCTTGCTCGTTTCAATACCATGCTTGAAGATAACAATCAGCCTGAATATTGGTCGCATTATTTTGTCGGCGTTCCGGCTCCTGCCGCCGCCGCTTTGGCGATAATGCCGATACTTATCACTTTTGATTTTCCGGAAAGCGAAGTTGTTTTGCGCTCAAATACTTTTTGCAGTATTTTGATGTTTCTGGTCGCCTTTTTAATGGTTAGTCGCATCCCGACAATCTCCTTAAAAAAGCTTAAAGTGCAGACTTATATGTTCTTGCCGTTAATGATTTTAGTGGCGCTGTTTATTCACTTTATGCTCTCGCAGCCGTGGATAACTTTAGGCACCATAACCGGCGTATATGCGCTTTCAATTCCGTTCGGAATCGTAAAATTTGCTTACGATAAAAATAAATATAAAAAAGCAAATTGAGCTAAAATAAGCAAAATCAATAAGTTGGCTAGGGGTATTATAATACCGCGCGCCAACTTATTGTATTTATGGCGTTTTTTATTGTTGACAATTGCAAATATTTATGTATATTTAACCCGAATTTAACAAACCTTCTATTTTTTAAGAAAGAGAAAAATATGACTACATATGCAACCAAACCCTCAGATATTGAGAGAAAATGGTATGTTGTTGATGCTGAAGGCGTTGTGCTCGGCCGCTTGGCAGCTGAAGTTGCTAAAATTTTACGCGGTAAACACAAACCTTGCTTTGTTCCTAACCTTGACTGCGGCGACTATGTTGTCGTTGTTAACGCTGACAAAGTTAAATTAACCGGCAAAAAACTTACCCATAAAAAATATTTCAAACACACCGGTTGGATTGGCGGTATTAAAGAAACCACTCCTGCTAAAATTTTAGCCGGTCGTTTTCCGGAACGCGTTATTGAAAAAGCTGTTGAACGTATGATTACCCGCAACCCGATGGGACGTCAACAAATGTCAAAACTTAAAGTTTATGCCGGCAACGAACATCCGCATACTGCGCAAAATCCTGAAATTTTGGATATTGCCGCTCGTAACCCGAAAAACAAAAGGAGTGCTTTATAATGGCTAAAAAAATTGAATCTTTGCAGGATATTAAAGCTGCTGCCTCAACAACTGCCGCCGCTGAAGCTAAAGTTGTTCGTAAAGCCAACAAAGACAAACAAGGTCGCGCTTATGCCACCGGCAAAAGAAAAGACGCTGTTGCCCGCGTTTGGGTTATGCCCGGTAAAGGCAACATTACCATCAATGAAAAATCTCTTGATCAGTATTTTGCCCGTCCGGTTTTGAAAATGATTATCAATCAACCGTTTGAAGTTACCAACCGCGTTAATGAATTTGACGTTGTTTGCACTGTTAAAGGCGGCGGATTGTCCGGTCAGGCCGGTGCCATTAAACACGGCATTTCAAAAGCTTTGAATGAATACGAGCCGGAATTGCGCACTGTTTTGAAACAGGCCGGTTTCTTAACTCGTGATGACCGTGTTGTTGAACGTAAAAAATACGGCAGAGCCAAAGCTCGTCGTTCTTACCAATTCAGCAAACGTTAATTGGCACAAAGAAAATATATTATATTTTCAACAAAGGTCGGAAAAATTTCCGACCTTTTTATTTAGCTCCGTAACCAAACCGAATGCTATTATAAACAGCAAAAAATCAAGACCGAAGCAATATTATCATAAACCGCCGATAAAAATGGTAAAACTGTTAAAAAACTGTTGATTCCATCAGCAATTTGATTACTGTATGCCTATTAAAAACAATTTCGTAATTTTATCCCGACGGCAGAAAAAATGATTAATATAGCAAACTACATAAAACCGCCATATAAAGGAAAAAACATATACCACAACATTTTGTTTACAATCTGTTTTACTCTGGCAGCTTTTATACCTGACTTTGTTATAAAAATAATTTTTGATTTGCCCATACATCTTGAATATTTATTTTTCAGCGGAGTTTTATTATTTGGTTTTTTACTTTCGTTGGCAGGCTCTTACACAGCATTTTTCTTTCTCGGAATAATCTTTTTAATGCAAATCATACAGCTGAATTATCTTTCTTATTTCGGCGCCCCGCTTGAAGCAAGTAATTTGGTGAATATAGCCCGCGAAACAAAATATATTTTTGATTTATCATATTTGCGAACCACCTGGTTTAACACTCCGCTGTTGCTTATATTGTACGGCTTGTGCGTTTACGTATTCAAAAAATGCAACATGGTTAAAATAAAGTGGATATGGATTATTTTACTGTATTTAGCCATGCATAAACCTTATCGCGCTTTTTCGCACACCAAAGACATTTGGTATTTTCAGCCCAGCGTAACCCGTCCGAGCTTACGCAACAGTATTAACACATTTTCATACTTTTTCTTTCGTTATTTACCTGACGCCAGTCAAACTTTGAATATTACTTACAAGCCTTATTCGGCTCAAATTGCAACAACCTCCGAAACAGAAAATATTTTGCTTATTTTCGGAGAAAGCTTATATTCACAGCATATCCAGCTATATGGCTATAATCGTCAAACTTTTCCGCGCATGGAAAAAAGAATTAAAAGCAATCCGGAATGGCAAATTGCCTCAGGCATATCGGGGGGAATAGCCACCGCAACTTCTACGTTGTTATTCTTTAACGGAATCAGAGAACCTGCAAATCATAACGAATTACAATCAAAAACGGCCAATCTTTTTCGTTTAGCAAAACAAGCCGGCTATAAAACATATTATTTTTCAAACCAAGAATCACGTTTAACAATGAGTTTTGGCGCAAAGAACGTTGATAAAATAATTACAAATGATACGAAACTCATATTTTTCAGTAAATATCATGACGAAGGGCTGGCAAAACTATTAAACGAAATAGATTTCACAACCGGTAAGCACTTTGTTGTTTTACACATGCGCTCACCTCACTCTCCGTTTGAAAACCGTTACAAAGGACGAGAAGAAGAGTTTGAAAAATTCAAACCGGCGGCCGAAAGCAAAGACCGATTCACCTATTATCAAAACACTTACGACAACGCCCTGTTATACACGGATATGGCCATAGATTCTATGGTGGCTGAATTTGAAAAACTTAATCAAAGAAAAAATTACAGCATATACATTACGGCAGACCACGGCGAATTGATAAATTATAACGGCATGTACGGACATAATAATTTGGTTATAGAGCAGGCAAAAGTTCCATTCTTTGTAAAAAAGAAAAACAACGCCGCTTTGCCGCCCGTTGTTTCGCATTATCAAATGGTTAAAATGATTGCGCAAGATATCGGTGCTGTCATACATAATCCGAACGAGGAAGATAACACCTATTATCTGCATGGCAATAATATAGATTATCCATACGATTTTATCAAATACAAAATCAATGATAACGGCACTGTTACAGAAACAGAAAAAAACAACACATCCAACCTAAAATAGTTATAAAATCGGTTCATAAAACATTTTTTTCAAAAAACACATAACCGCGCCATATTAGCCAAATTACAACATATAAATTAAGGGCAGAAATTATATCAAATCAGCTAATTTATATAATATCCTTCTTTAATAAAAAATTGGCTTTTATTGTTCCTTTATTTTCAATCAATCATTCACAATTGAAAGAATAGTGCCGAAGGCTCTAAATAATTTCCATCCCGTGAAGGTGTGGCGGCGGAACGCCGACAGGGTAGTTAATACAACTTATGCACAGCACGGACTCGTAAATATTGCAAAAAAAAAACGCGGAG
>JAJWCP010000043.1:9051-11514 GCA_021617435.1 Pseudomonadota bacterium | reverse complement strand
ATTATAAGCTGTATATAAAAGATGAAAAAGAAATCACTTATAAAAAATATTTGTATTCCATGCGCGGGTTGCTTAATGCAAAATATGTGTGTGAATTTGATAAAATTCCGCCGCTGAAAATGACCGATACGGTTGCAGCCTTGTCCGCTTTGTTGCCGCAAGATGTGGTTGCCAAGCTCAATGAAGTTATTGCCATTAAATCCGCAGGAGCTGAAAAAGAAAAAGTTTTGCATATTCCGCTCTTTGATGAATTTTTCAAACAAGAACTTGCCAAACCGTATCCGCAATTTAATAAGCGCAAAAGGGATATGGCGCCGTTTGATGCGTATTTGCAAAGCTGTTTAGGCATTAAGAAAAATTAACCGAATAAATTAAATCAGGAGATAAAACATGCAGTTAAAACCATTTATTAACAAACTAAATCAAACTTTATTTGCAGGGAATTTTTTAAAACTCTTGTTTTCATATAAAGGGGCAATCGGGCGCGTTCCTTATGTTGTAACACTTGTTTTATTAATCCTCTTATTTGCGTTTTGTGTTGTAAACGCTGTGTCTGCGGTGATTGTGCTCTTATTTGCTATATATTGCTTAACGGCTGCCGTACAAAAACGCGCCCGCTCATTTAACAGCAGCGGCACATGGTATATTTTAGCAATGCTGTTTTTTCTGTATTCACAAGTTTTAATCTATGATATTGACGCTACGTATTATCCTGCGGTTAAATGGTTCCGCCATTTGGCTAATATTCTGATTATTGTTGTTAACTTGGTTTTAGCATTAAGACCGGCTAAATCTGAATTTAACGAGCAAAAAAGAAGTTTTTTAACCAGATTCCCGATTGTTTTTGCGCTTGTCGCCTTTGTCGGTATCTTTGTTATGTTTGAAGTAAAAGACCGCTATATTCCTGATACCAACCGTCCGGCTTTCCGTTTGGGTGCGGCGGTGGGCGAAGTATATCGCCATACTTATATGTATCCGGCATATTGCAAGGCGCACGGTTATGAAATGGTTAATTACCCCGCCAAAGTGCGTGAAAAATATAAAGATGAAATAGAAAAAGCCGAGATTGACGAAATGATTTTATTAACTAAGGCGGCTAAGGCAGGCGCCACAACCAAGCATTATACCGATATTCAAGATTTTTATGAAAATGGCAGATGGGGGACGCAAGAGGAGCGTTTTGCAGAAGTTGCTGCTTTTTTTGAGCCGTTCAGAAAAAAATTGATTACCTTTGATGTTGCCGAAGAGCAAAATATTGCGCCAGACAAGGTTAAATTAACTGAAAAAGATTATGAGCGTTACAGCATCAAAGACGTGTGCAAAATTGTTGATGATGACGCGGAATATTTTGTTTCCATACCGTGCTTTTTCAGCTATATCTTAAATTATAACGGTGAGTATACGGCTTGCGGTCACTAATTTTTATTCAGAAATAATTTTTATCACCTACAATCAGCGGTTTTGCTCGCCTTTGAGCAATCCGCTGATTTTTTTATTTTGCTTTATCAGATATAAAAGGTTGACAAATTTTATAAGGTATGTAAAATAAAAGACCAGTATTAATTATTTTAATCCGATTATCATGAAAGAAATTTTGAAACTGACTTTTGAGCCAAAGTTTGGCGTCTATGTCATTTCCAATGAAGAAGTCAATCGTGTGATAGCAGACCATAAAGTCCCGATTATCCATCTTCCCGAAACTAAAGAGTTTGAGCTTGGACTTGATGTCAGCGGCGAAAATCCGACCATCGGTTTTTTGCTTGGACGAGAGAAGGGGTATTATTCGCTTGGCTATGACTACGCTAAAGCCATTTACATGGCCGGCGGACGTATTCAGGGCTTGTGTTATACTGAGCTCGCCGCGCAAATGGAAACGGTTGACGGCTTGGTTCTGCCGGGCGGGTCGTTTGTTTCGCCTGATGAGTTTTATGTAACTCGCACCGAAAATCCTCAAGAGCCAAGCATACGCTCCAATGCGTATCTTGAAGCTATCAGAGTCGCGGAAGAAAAGTTCATTCCGATGCTTGGTATTTGTGCGGGCGCGCAAATGATAGCCGGTGCGCATGGTATGAAGATGTATCGTGACTTAAAGCATTCGCCGCTTGAGCATAAAAGCCCTACGGATGATGCGCACAAAGTCCTCGTATATCCGAACAGCCTGCTTAATTGCTTACTTGGGGAGAAGGAGTTTATGGTTAATTCTCGTCACCGCGAGGGCTTGCTCTTGAACAACAAGAATACCGACCTTGACATTTACGCCGTGGCGCCTGACGGAGTTCCGGAGGCTTGGGGCAAAATGGAAGATGGCATTTTGTGCGTGCAGTGGCACCCTGAAAATCTGGCAGTGAAGGGCAACAAGCCGATGCTCGGCATTTACCAATGGCTCGTCAATGCGAGTTGCAACGCCAAAGAACTCAAGCAGTTTATTTAAGATTAAGACTTTCATAACAGGTTGCGTAATCG
>JAJWCP010000043.1:0-9041 GCA_021617435.1 Pseudomonadota bacterium | reverse complement strand
CGTACTATGAATAACTCATGAATAAATTATTATTAATCAAATGAGGTTGAAGTTAAGGACTTCAGGCGCACCTTTATTCCAAGCGCAAAAAGTGTATTTTTATGGTAATAAATTATGGAGACATGTTTTTTATGGAAAAAAGCTATGATTATGCTCTTTCCATGACCATATTGGCCGATGAAGTGTATGATGACGGTGATCTTAATGATGTTTTCGGCGAAAAAGTGTTCAAAATTTTTGATTTAGCCGGAAATGCCACATATTGGTATTGCATCTATGTCAGGTTACCGGAAAAAACTTATGCCGCATATGTTCTGACTGAAATTTCAAGAGAAACATATATCAAGAAGAGCAAAGAACTTCAAAAAATATCTGATGACACTAGTGTGGAACTGTTTTTTCCGATGAAAGACGGCTCATTGTTGCAGAATGATTACTTTGCGTATAAGATTTTATCAGGGTATTCTTTTGTGCGTTATACCATGGCGCAAGCTGTGGCGCATAAAGTCAGCGCTAAATATGTTTCTCGTCAGTATAACTTATGTGTCACTTTGCATGCTAAAGAGGTTATACATCTGCGCACCAGCGGCGGTGTTGATGATTTCATGTTCATTTTAACCGGTTCTGACGGCAAGGATACGTATTGGTTTATACGCTATTGGATGACAGCAGAAATATATCATAGCTGTGATATTAGAGAATGGTCTGAAAAAACCTACCGTATGTTTCGCGATTTTTATCAGGCGCAAGATGTTCCGATTTGTGATGAACAAGATATTGCATTTTCCATCAGCGTGAAAGACGGTGAGTTGGCGCCAACGCTGCATTATCACCTCCATGTTATGTCAGAGTGTTCGCCGGTGCAAGATGCTTTTGCTAAAGCGCAAGCTGAGTATTGGCAGATATTTGAAGGAAGAGTGCCGACAGTATTGTCTACCTTGAATCCTGAAAAATATAAATATGCCGAATGGATATGTGAGATAAATGGCTGGACAATCTTGAATCATCATGGCCTTGTATAAAAAAGGGTTGCAACTGCAACCCTTTTTTTGTATCTACTGATCCAAGAAAGAACGCAACCGGCGCGAGCGGCTCGGGTGCTTTAATTTTCGTAAAGCTTTCGCCTCAATTTGACGAATACGCTCACGGGTAACGTTAAATTGTTGTCCTACTTCTTCCAAGGTGTGATCCGTGTTCATGCCGATACCGAACCGCATACGCAAAACTCTTTCTTCACGCGGGGTGAGGGATGAAAGAATTTTAGTGCAGGTTTCTTTTAAATTGGTATGAATAGCCGAATCCAAAGGTTGTAATGCGCTTTCGTCGGCAATAAAATCACCGAGAGAAGAATCTTCTTCATCGCCGACCGGAGCTTCAAGGCTGACCGGCTCTTTAGCAATTTTCATAACTTTGCGGATTTTTTCAAGCGGCATAGAAAGGCGCTTAGCCAATTCTTCCGGCACCGGCTCGCGACCCATTTCCGCCAACATCTGACGAGAAGTGCGAACAAGTTTGTTAATGGTTTCAATCATGTGCACCGGAATACGAATAGTGCGAGCCTGATCGGCAATAGAACGGGTAATCGCTTGACGTATCCACCAGGTGGCGTAAGTTGAAAACTTATAGCCGCGGCGATATTCAAATTTATCAACCGCCTTCATTAAGCCGATATTGCCTTCCTGAATTAAATCCAAAAACTGCATGCCGCGGTTGGTGTATTTTTTGGCGATAGAAATAACCAAGCGCAAGTTAGCCTCAATCATTTCTTTTTTGGCGCGCTCAGCCTCGCGCTCGCCGCGCTTAATAGTGTCAACCATTTTGCGATATTCGCTAATCGGCAAGCCGCATTCTTGCGACATCTGAGCAATGCTGTCGCGAATTTGCGCCACTTCTTCACCATATTTTTCAACAAACATCTGCCAGTGTTTGTCTTTTTTGTGTGAAACGTTATCAAGCCAGTTCGGATCAAGCTCCGATTTTTGATAAGCGTCTAAAAAGTCATCGCGTTTAATTTTGCAGGAGAGGGCATAACGCAGGAGTTTCCCTTCTTGCCCCATCAGGCGCTTGTTAAGCTCGTTTAACTGCTCAACCAACTGCTCAATGCGTGATGCGTTAAGATGAATAGAACTCATCAATTCAATAAGTTCTTTTTTGAGCTGGACATATTTCTTTTCAACCGACGGCGCAATTTTACGACCGGAAAGAATAGCGCCCATCCGTTGAGTTTGAACTTTCTTTAAGTCATCGTAATAGCTTGAAATTTTGTTCAAAATATCTAAAACCGGCTCCAGCAAAGCGGTTTCCATGGCTGAAACGGAAGTTGACGAATGTCCCATGCCGGAATCATCGTCATCATCGGCTGATTCTGATTTTTCCGAATCGGTGTTAGCATCAAGCTCGCGTTCTTCTTCATCAGCTTCGGCGTCCGCAATGTCTTCTACCTCGTCAACCGTATCTTCAAGTTCAATATCGGTGTCTAAGTCGTCATCAATATCGTCTAAGTTTTTCTCGGATAATTCTTTGGTAACTTTTTCCAAATCATCAACTTGGGTTTCTTCTTCATCATAAACCATAGCTTCACTATCATCGCCGTACATCATCTCTAAATCAATAATGTCGCGCAGCTGCATGGTTTCGGCAACAAGCTCATCGCGCCAGTCGGCAATGGCTTTTAAGGTCATCGGGCTTTCGCACAAGCCGCTTATCATAACGGTTTTGCCGGCTTCAATACGCTTGGCAATGGCAATTTCGCCCTCACGGGACAAAAGCTCAACCGTGCCCATTTCCTTTAAATACATACGCACAGGGTCGTCAGAACGTCCCATGTCTTTTTCATCAAAGTTGCCGCTTTCGTCAGCATCATAATCGGCGTTTTCTTCTTCACTGTCTTCTTCCGCGTCAAAGCTGTCGGTTTCCGATTCGGAAATAATACTAATCCCCATATCGGAAATACCGGATAAAATATCTTCAATTTGTTCGGAAGATTCTTTTTCGGGAGGCAGAACTTTGTTAAGTTCTTCCATAGTGATATACCCGCGTTCTTTGCCTTTTTCAATAAGGCTTTTAACGGCGGCTCCGAGAGAATCGATTAACGGAGAATCAGGATTGTTCCCATCATAAAAGTCTTGAGTTTCTTTTTCAGACATAACATTCCTTAAACATGTTTACGGAGCCTTATCAGACTCCTTTTGTTGCTAGCTGGATTTCTTTTAATGATTATTGAGCCAAATGTCAAGTATTACCTTTGAAATATAAGGATTTTTTTTGCGGTTTAAATAGTTCAAAAAAGTTCTTGCATTGCAAATATTTTGTTTTATTTTGGTATAAACTTTAATTTATGAGGAAAACCATGAAAACCAGAACCAGATTCGCGCCGAGTCCGACCGGTTATATGCATATCGGCAATTTGCGGACCGCGCTTTATGAATACCTTATTGCCAAGTCGCAAGGGGGAGACTTTATTTTACGAATTGAAGATACCGACCAAAAACGTTATGTTGAAGGCGCTACCGATATTATTTATGCCACCTTAAAAACCGTCGGCATGAATTGGGACGAAGGACCTGATATCGGCGGCAATTTCGGTCCCTATGTGCAATCTGAACGCAAGGCGCTTTATGCCGAATACGCGCATAAATTGGTTGAGCTTGGCGGCGCGCATTATTGTTTTTGCTCGCAAGATGAAGCTGATGAACAAAAAAATGAAGAGGCTAATATTAAGTTTCAAGACCCGTGCAAACTTATTCCTCTGGAAGAGGCTAAAAAGCGTGTAGCGGCCGGCGAGCCGTATGTTATCCGCCAAACCGTTAATAAAAAAGGCGCTTCCGTATTTAATGACGTGGTTTACGGCGAAATTGAAATTGATTATGATGAGCTTGATGAGGGTGTATTGCTTAAATCTGACGGCTTTCCTACCTATAACTTTGCCAATGTGGTTGATGACCACTTAATGCAGATTACGCACGTTGTTCGCGGTAATGAATACATTTCGTCAACTCCGAAATATAACTTAATTTATGAAGATTTCGGTTGGACACCTCCGACTTATGTTCATGTTCCGCAAGTTATGAAAGACGCGCAGCACAAGCTCAGCAAGCGCAACGGCGATGCCTCGTTCCAAGATTTGGTTGCCAAAGGCTATTTGCCGGCCGCTATTTTGAACTATATCGCTTTGCTGGGTTGGAATCCCGGAACCGAACAGGAAATTTTTTCATTGGAAGAGCTTAAACAAGCCTTTAATATGGAGCGATTAAACAAATCTCCGGCAATTTTTGACGGCGCCAAACTTAAATGGATGAACGGCTGTTACATCAGAGCCTTATCTCCGGCGGAATTTCATCAACTGGCGCTGCCGTATTATCAAAAATGCTTAACCCGCAAAGTTAATTTGGAATTTTTAAGCACGGTTTTGCAGCCGCGTATTGAAACCTTAAACGATATTTGCGAACAGACTGATTTTATTGAACAACTTCCTGATTATGATACGTCTTTATTCCAAAACAACAAGATGAAGACCGACGAGGCGGTTGCCGCTCGCACCTTAAAACCGGCGTACGAGGCTTTATCCGCGGTTGATGACTGGAATAATGAAACCTTGTTTAACGTGTTGAAATCAGTGGCCGAAGCCGAAGGCGTTAAAAACGGGCAGGTGCTGTATCCGGTGCGTATTGCGCTTTCCGGCAAAGAAACCACCCCCGGAGGCGCCACGGAGTTGGCTGTGGTTTTAGGCAAAGAAGAAACCTTAAACCGCATGCGCATTGCTTTAAGTAAATTAGCTTAGCCGCAAAAACTTGTAAAAAGACCGCATTTTGCAAAAGGTGCGGTCTTTTTTTTGACAAAAAAACTTGACTTGTGCCGACAATTTGCTAACATCACATTGTTTATTTAATTATTTTAAAACAAGCAAGATTATGAAGAAAATTGTTATTTACGGAGCAGGCAGAGTTGGCACAACTGCCGCGCTTAACCTGATGGATGTTAAAACACATCACAAAGCTGAAGTCATATTGTATTCTCCGCACAATCATAAACGTTGTGAGGGCGCGCTGATGGATATGGAAGACGCTTGCGCGATGCAAAACATCACCCCGCGCTTTGCTTTCAAGGCAACGTCAGATATCGCTGATTTGGCAGATGCTGACGCAATGGTGGTGTGTTCCGGAGGTCTTCCTAGCCGCGAGATGTATGCTGATGCCGCTCAAAAAGGCATTGATGACAGACTGGTGCAGGCTGTATACAATATTGACCTGATGAAGCAGTTTGCCGAAGCCGCTAAGCTTTCGCCGCATGCGGTTATCTTTGTGCTCACCAATCCGGTTGATTTAATGTGCGAAGTGTTGCGCGGGTTGCTGCCGGAACATCAGGTTTATGGCTTAGGCTGTTGGCTTGATACAGCTCGTTTCAGGCGTGAACTGCTGTCGGAACTTAGTAAATATTTTCCTCGGCAGCGACTTTCTGACATTAAGGCATGTGTTATCGGACATCATAACGGGACTATGTTTCTGCATCAAAAGTCGTTGGTTATTAATGGGTTGCATTATAGACCTGCCGAAATGATTGAACCGGCGATTAAACGAACTAGGAGCAGGGGCTTGGCCATCACTGAAACTAACGTTCAGGCAGCAGACCAAACCGCCAACAACGGTTCGTATTACGGTCCCGCCCGCATGGTTTCAGACGTGATTGAAGCGTTTATCTGTGGCAGAGTACGCGATGAAAGGCTTATTTTGCCGATGAATAGGCAGATTCTCCCTGTGGAGGATGCCGAGCTTGCCGGAAAATATGCGCAAATGCCATGTGCAATTATGCACAAATCCGTGGTTGCGGTTGAAACTAAGCTTTCTGTTTCAGATGTCGTTAACATGAAGCGATGTCTTGCGGTTTATGAGCAAGATAAAGAAAAGCTCAAAGCCTACATGCAAGAATAGCTTGCTTCCATGTATTGAAAAATACCGCCCGATTATGAAATCGCGCGGTATTTTTTGTGTTTAATTTGCTTTTCTGTCCCAAGTTATTTTTAAATGCGCGTTCTGCTTGCCGATGTGTTTGGTGCAGGCACTGTAAATGTTGTCTAAGGTTATGTTTCTTAAACAGGTGCTGCCGGGTAGGCAAAAGCGGTCGCCCATGAAAAATTCGCTGATTTGTTCATCGCTTGCAAAACCGCTCATTAAATTAACATGCCGAACGTTATCGGAATTTTCTTTGGCGGTAACTAATATATTGCGGCACATTTCCAGAGTTTCTGTGCTTTTGATGTCAAGATTCATAAAAACATAAATAGCAATCCACTGTGACGTGAGTGTAATAAAATATTTGTTTTTCCATATATCGTAAATTCTGTCATTGTCGCCTGATATAATCATTTCTTTGGGAAGCTCGCCCATTTTTATAAAATATGAGGTGATATATTGATTAGCGTCATCGGAACCTTTAAAATTATCAAAGCCGTGAATGTTGCGCGCCACGGCGTTAATAACAGTGTTTAATTGTTCCGCCTGTTTGTTTAGTTTATATTTCATCATCGCCTTGGAATAACCGGCGATAGCGCCGACGCTTAAAACCCCGATAATAGCAAGAACGCCGAGCATTTCCACCATACTTCTGCCATTTTCTGATTTCATAATAAAAATCCTCTCAAAATGTTACTTTTAAAATTATATTATCTCGCGTTTTTTTTTACAATATTTACGAGTCCGTGCTGTGCATAAGTTGTATAGATAAAATTAAAGCGTATACTTTTTAATCAAAGTATACGCTTTAAATTCAAATTGCGGTAACAAAAATTTCTCCGTCCATAACTTGCAGAAACTTCACCGGAATTGTAGTTTTTGGCAACTGTTGCGGCGGTTTATTTTTAAGCAAAACCGAAACGTTCATGCCATTAGTACGGATAGTTCCTCTCACATAGCAAGAGCCGCCGTGAATAACAAAACCTTCAGGTTGCATGCTATAAATTATGTCCGGCTCCAAATAGGTATTCGGCAACCAACTTACCCATGCGAGAAAGATTAGTACGTAAACGAAAATATATCCCAATATCGCTCCGATATAACCGCCCTGCAGAGGGTTAGCCACATTGTCTGCGATGATATATCCGGTTACAAATACCGTCTGAAACACAAATATCGCGTTCCAGATGCGCTTATCAACATGTTGACGAACAGTGTTAGCTCCACACATAATCAGGAGATTCACCATACAAAATAGACAAAGCAGAGTTCTTGAACCAAAAACTTCCATAATTATATTGATTTTTAAGTTAATAATTTTTCACTATCTGTCATCATATCCTGAATATAATCTTTTTGCAACATGAAAACTAGCATAAACTTTTATTTTTTTTGATGCATTTTACCACTTTACAAAGGAAGGGCGGTTTTTAAGGCTTAAAAACAATGCCTGTTGTTATGCATATTTTCGCATGCTGTCATAAGCCAAACCTAATCCCACGCTTGACAGCTTATTGCTTTGCGCCAACTCCGCATTGGCAAATTGCGAGCACATAATTTTTTGAACATACGGAATTTCAGTTGAACCGCCTGTCAGCACTACTAGCTCAATATCTTCCGGTTTTGCTTGCGCTTGCAACAAACATTCTTGAACTGATTTTGTAATTTTTCGCACATTGTTTTGTAACGAATTTTCAAAACTGATTTTATCGGTTATGATAACAGGAGCGTCAGAAAGAAAATCTAACTCTATGCAGGTTTGTTCTTTTTCCGTCAGCGCAATTTTTGTTTGCTCAACCACCGTTAAAAGCGTATGCCCGAGCTCATTTTGTAAAATTTCTAACAGTCGTTTAACTTTTTCCGGCTCATGAGCGGCAAGCAACATCTTTTTTGCCATATTAATTTCTTTCGGAACGTATAGAGTATTTATTTTGCTCCATTCTGCCAAATCACGATATATAGCGGTAGGCAAGGGCAACACCTTTTCATATTTGGTTTTACCGCCGCCCATACCGCCAAACCCAAATTCGGGCATAAAACTTTTCAGCGCCAAATCTTTATCAAAATCGTTGCCGCCGATTCTGACGCCCGTACTGGCGAGAATATCATCTTGCCGATTGCGCTTATTGATTAAGTTTTTCCCGATTTTAATAATGCTGAAATCAGAAGTACCGCCGCCGATGTCAACAACGCATGCCAACTTTTCGCTTTCAACGGCTTTTTCATGAGCAAATGCCGCGGCAATAGGCTCATACTGAAATTCAATATTCTTAAATCCTGCGTCGCGGGCGATTCTTGTTAATTCGTCCTGCGCTTTATTGTCTCCGGCAGAATCATTATCTCTGAAATGAACCGGACGCCCGATTACCACATCTGCAACATCAGCATTTGCAGTGGCATCAATTTTGGCTTTAATATGCTTTAAAAAGTATGATAAAATATTTTCAAATTTCAGCATTTTCCCGTTAACGTTTGTTCCGGTTGACATTAAATCTGTTCCGAGAACGCGCTTTAAGCTCCTCATGCAACGGCCTTTTTCGCCGTTTATGTATAGCTTCATTGCTTCCCGCCCGAAATAAACATGTCCGCCGTCTGCAAAAAATAATGCTGTGGGAATAGTTACGCTGTTTCCTTCCACGGAAACAAGTTTCGGCTCTGAAATACCGTCAGCAACGGCCGCTGAGGTGTTTGTTGTTCCAAAGTCAATCCCGCATGAAAAAGTCATGTCAATCTCCATTTTGTAGGCAGATAAGTACAAAACTAACAAAAAATTGTCAATAAAAATCATCATCTAACAAATCATTTGTTGTATTATTTTTAAGTAAATTTTTATATTGTGATTTACCGCATCCGCGTTGATCACTTGCTGCGACTTGCTGCGTAATCATTGCTTCGCTCAAATCAATTTGACTCGCAATGATAACTCCGCTGCGCATCACGCACAAAATAAGCGCCTCAATGGCGCTTTTTTTAAGTAGTGAGCCCGACGGGATAGGGTACTCCCGCTACGCGGGTCCTCCTCGCGCCGTAAGGTTCGCGCGGCGCAAGCTTGCGCTCACCAACTACCCGCTCCGAACCGATGGCTTCTTCAGC
>JAJWCP010000137.1 GCA_021617435.1 Pseudomonadota bacterium | reverse complement strand
CTCCTAACCATTCTATTTTTAAACCTGAAATATTTTCAGTTTTAATCACTTTTCCATTTTCCATAATGCAAATTGTATTACTCATAGCAAAGGATTCCTAGTGTTAAGCCGCTTTAGAAATTTCTTTTTGGTTAAAAATAGCCTTTTTCCCGATTCCTTGATAATTAAAGCCATTTTTCACAGCTTGTTCAGTGTCAATTAAATTGCGGCAATCAACAATGTTTTTGTGACGCATTAACGTTGCGGCTTTGACTAAATCCAGTGACTTAAATTCATTCCATTCGGTCAAAATCGCCAACACATCGGCTCCTTTGAGCGCCTCATACATGTCCGCGGCGTATGTAATCTTGTCGCCGACCAAAAGCTTGGCTGTTTCCATAGCCTTAGGGTCATAAGCTATAATATCCGCGCCGGTTTCCAGCAGATTGCCGACAATTTCCATTGCCGGACTTTCGCGGCAGTCATCGGTTCCGTCTTTGAAAGCCAGACCTAAAACGGCAATTTTCGGATTATCAATCCCTTTAACCGCCTCAAGAATTCTTTCCGCCATGTCTTTTTTGCGTTTGGTATTGCCGTCAATCGCCGCTTTAATCAAGGTCATATCAACATTATTTTGGCGTGCCATATAGGCCATAGCCATCGTGTCTTTGGGGAAACAGCTTCCGCCATAACCGGGGCCGGGATTTAAGAACCGATTGCCGATACGGCTGTCCAAGCCCATACCTTTGGCAACTTCTGTAATATCCGCCCCTGTTTTTTCGCAGAAGTTTGCCATTTCATTAATGTAATGAATTTTAATCGCCAAAAAGGCATTTGAGGCATATTTAATCGTTTCGCTTGACCGCCGTTTAACAAACAACATATTGGTTTTGCCCTCAAACGGTTTGTAAAGTTCTTTAATCACATTGCGGGCTTTTTCGGTATTGGCGCCAACGACAATCCGATCAGGGTGGAAGAAGTCATGCACGGCAAAACCTTCCCGCAAAAATTCCGGCAAAGAAACAACGTCAAAATCAGCTTTGGGATTCTTTTTGGCAATAAGCCCTTCAACCACATCGCCGGTACCGACCGGAACGGTAGATTTGGTAGCCACAACCGTGTATCCTGTCAAATATTCCGCTAATTCGGTTGCGGCAGCGTGAATATACTTCATATCCGCTTCTTTAGTGACCGGATGCGGCGGTGTGCCAACTGCAATAATCACTAAATCAGCATCAGAGACGCCCTCCTGCATAGAAGTTGTAAAATGCAGACGACCTTCTTTGACGTTTTTGTGGAACAAATCCTCCAACCCGTCCTCATACAAAGTGATTTTACCAGCTTGCAAAGCTTCTATTTTTTTCGGCTCGCGGTCAATACATACAACCTGATTGCCAAGTTCAGCCAAACCAACGCCGGTGGGTAAACCAACATAACCTGTTCCGATAATTCCTACTTTCATATTACATAGCTTTCCTAAATAGATTAATTTGAGTTTTGAAATATTCAATAGTCCTGTCTAAACCTTCACTGAGTTTAATTTTGGGTTCCCAACCGAGTTTGTTTTTTGCCAAAGTAATATCAGGACGGCGTTGTGTCGGGTCGTCTGAGGGTAAATCCTTGTAAACAACTTTAGATTTTCCGCCGATTTTAGCAACAACCATTTCCGCCAGCTCCTTAATTGTAAATTCCCCGGGGTTACCGGTGTTTACCGGTCCGGTAAAGTCTTTCGGACTGTTCATCATCCGAATCATGGCTTCAATCAAATCGTCAACATAGCAAAATGAGCGTGTCTGGTGTCCATCGCCATAAATGGTAATATCTTGCCCCGAAAGCGCCTGACAGATAAAGTTTGACACCACGCGTCCGTCATTTGGATCCATATTGGGACCGTATGTATTAAAAATGCGAATAACCTTAATATCCACACCCTCATGCCGCCAATAGTCAAAGAACAAACTTTCGGCGCAGCGTTTGCCCTCGTCATAACAAGCGCGAATACCATCGGGATTGACATTGCCGCGATAGCTTTCTACCTGCGGATGAACTAACGGCTCGCCATAAACTTCAGAAGTTGAGGTTTGTAAAATGGTGGCGTGGTGTTTTTTAGCCAGTTCCAACATGTTGATAGCGCCCAAGACACAGGTCTTGGTGGTCTTGATGGAATAACTGCCTTGATAAGCCGGAGGAGATGCCGGACAAGCCATATTATAAATTTGGTCAATTTTTTCATCATCAATGTCAATAGGCTCGCAAACATCATGCTTAATAAACCGAAAATTCGGATGATTGAGAATAGAGCTGACATTGCTCATCCGTCCGGTATAGTTATTATCCACGCAAATCACCCGATTACCTTCATTAATCAGGCGAGTGCAAAGATTTGACCCGAGAAAGCCTGTACCTCCAGTTATGAGTATTGTTTTCATTATAATATTCCTCTGGTAATAAAACAAAACAAACGGCAATACAACTTAATATTCAGCAATTTGTTAATTGGTGAATTGAAGAGTTGCCATTGCCCTTTTATACTGTGCGTATGGTAGTATAATTTTTTAAATTTTCTCTTAAAAATATTAAGAGCGGCAGGGGTAAAAACGTTATTCATTT
>JAJWCP010000042.1 GCA_021617435.1 Pseudomonadota bacterium | reverse complement strand
TATATTTGGGGAAATAAGCGTTGCTACAATAATTCTCAATGTCTTAAAAATCTGAACAAAAACGATATATATACTATTTGCCAACTTTGCGCCGATAAAAAAGGCTGTTCATTTAATATTCAGTATAAAATTAAAGATTAAACACAAAAAATGCTCTGATATTTTATACCAGAGCATTTTTAAGCAATTCAAGACTAAAATTTTTCTTGTAATTCAAAGAAGTATGCTTGCGGATGATTACATACCGGACATTTTTCCGGAGCTTTCGGGCTTTCAACACGGTGACCGCAGTTTGCGCACTCCCAAATAACTTTGGTCGGACGCTCAAAAATTTTGCCTTCGCACAAAGAATCTAACAAAGCCTGATATCTTTCTTCATGCCCTTTTTCAATTTTGCCGACCTGTTCAAACAAATAAGCAATTTGGGTAAATCCTTCTTCTTCAGCCTCTTTGGCCATACGAGCATACATATCGGTCCACTCATAATTTTCACCGGCTGCTGCATCTTTAAGATTTTCAATAGTTGAAGGAATTTCGCCATCATGTAAAAGCTTAAACCAAAGTTTAGCGTGCTCTTTTTCATTATTGGCAGTCTGCTCAAATTTTTCGGCAATAATATTGTAGCCTTCTTTTTTAGCCTTAGAGGCATAATAAGTATATTTATTGCGGGCTTGAGATTCACCGGCAAAAGCGTCTTTCAAATTTTGTTCGGTTTTTGAACCTTTTAGTTTCATGGTTTTTCTCCCAGATTAAAGTTAGTTAAGTTTAAATGTTTTCAGGTTTGGTATCTGATTCATCAATCAGATTACCTATTTCATCAGATTGTGAACGGGTGGCGATTTCTTTAGATTGAAGTGATGAAGCTTTAATTTCCGCCACAACTTTTTTAAATGCCGCAAGTTTGGCGCCGCTTAAGTTTTCGCCGGTAGCGGCCTTAACTTTCAACGGATTAACTTTAACCCCGTTTTTAATTACCTCAAAATGCAGATGCGGACCGGTAGAACGTCCGGTGTTGCCGACATAGGCAATCACCTGCCCTTGTTTAACTCTGACTCCGGGACGAATACCTTTGGCAAACGACTTCAAATGCCCGTAGCCGGTTGAATATTCGGAATTATGACGTATGGTGATATAATTGCCATAGCCACCATACCACTTAGAGGCCGTAATCACGCCGTCGGCACTGGCATACACCTTGCTTCCGGTCGGAGCAGCATAATCAACTCCGTCATGACGTTTATACACCTTCAAAATCGGATGAAAACGGCGTCCGAAAGGTGAAGAAACGCGTGCCCGTTTATATTCCATCGGCTTACGGTCAAGCGATTTTTTAAGAGCAATTCCTTTTTCATTATAATAATCAACATTACCGTTTTTATCCTTAAAGCGGTAAAGTTCAATTTTATCATTACGCAATTTCAGTGCCGCATAAATAATTTCACCGGTTTTAACCACGGTTCCGTCCGGAGCAAGCCGGCGCTCGTAACGCACTTCAAACTCATCACCGGCACGCATATCACGTCTGAAGTCAACACTGAATGAAAAAATATTGATAAAATTACCCACAACATTTGAAGGAACGCCGGCGCTACGCATTGCGCCTGCCAAACTACCGTTTACAACCCCGTTTACAGCTTTAACTTCATCGGTCAAACTGTCTTGTTCGGTATGAGCCGAATATTTTCCTTCGTCATTTCTTTCAACAATATAGCGGGTTCCGCTAATCGGTTCTATCACAATTTTATCAATTGAAGCCAACTGAGCTGTTTGAGTATCAAATGTTGAAGTAATTTGCAAATCTTGCCCGACTTTAATATGACGCGCGTCATAAACTTTTTTAAGCGTAGTATAAATATCGGTAGCTTTTGAATAGTCAAGTCCCATTTTGGTTAAAATACCGATAAAGCTATCGCCTTTTGCCACGGTCACAATCTCTTCATTAACCTGCAGCGGATTTTCATTGATTACCTCGGATTCAGCTTGAGCAACAGATCCGCTTTGTTCGGCAGATTCGTTTATTGCGGCATCGGCAATAGTTTCCGCCCCATCAGTATCTGCATCAAAATCAGCATCTTGCGCAATTGCAAAATTTCCGTCATCAACTTTTAAATCAGCTGACGCGGCAATATCGGCATCATAACCGTCAAAACCATCGGCGGCAAGCTCGGATAAATCAATATTTTTCGGTGTTGATGCTTCAACATTTGCATAAAGCGAAACAAAAAATCCGGCTGTAACAACAATGGCATAACCTAGCAATAAACTGCGCTGTTGCCTGATTTTTTTGGCTTTAGATTTAGCTTTGTAAAAATCCATTATAGCAATCCTTAACTTAAATTTATAATACAATGCCTCAGAGTTAAAAAATTTTCAAGAAAATATTGAAGTTATACCAAAATAAAGATAAATATGCCGCATTTACAAGACGTTATAAATTTATACGAAAAAAGTTATCAAAACTCAAAAAAAACTCTTGCATTTAGTAATTTTGTTGGTTATAAGGTTGTTCAGTAAATTGATGGGGGCGTAGGTCAGTTGGTTAGAATACATGCCTGTCACGCATGGGGGCGCGGGTTCGAGCCCCGTCGCTCCCGCCAGTTACAAAAAAAGCTGCTTTATGCAGCTTTTTTTGTAACTGTAAGGAAGTCGCGCTTGAACCCGCGAAGTTGCGGGCTCGAGGATAAAAACAGCCGAAGTAACGGCTGTTTTTACCGCAAGAGGCGTAGTTTTGTTCGCGAGCTAGGAAAGCGACAGCGACCGCAGTGAGCTTACAAAACAAGTGACCGACGCGCAGTTAGTGAAAGCTTGATATAAGCCGGCAGAGAATGCGGCTAATGCGCCGCAAGTTTTTTCTGCGGTGTACAAAACCGCTACATAAAGAAAAAACTTGCAAGCAAGAGCCCATTATATGCCGGCGTAAAAGCTTGAACTTACTAAGCTAGAACGAGCCCCGTCGCTCCCGCCAGTTACAAAAAAAGCTGCTTTAATAGCAGCTTTTTTTGTAGTCGCATAAAAACCGCGCTTTTAGATTTATCATAAACTTTAGATTTATCCGAAATATGTTATTTATAATATGTTAAAACATTCAGAGTAAATATAAATAAAAGGATAAATATCATGATAGAAATTGCTTTTGACAGTAACAACAATAATTTGTTCAAAAATCAACCTTATCCGCTTTATAAAGTGAGTGAATTTTCGGGCTGTGGTTTTACAGCCTATCAACAGCTTGCCCGCGCTATCATTGCCGCTTATCCCGACTCTCATATCATAATTATCCGCAATCAAGCTGAAAACTGCTCCATAAACTTGCTGGCGGTAGCTTTATTTATTGAGGCATACCACCTGCCTAATATGCTTGAATGCGCCGTTTTCAAGGTTGAAGACAATGCTGCCGCCATGGAAGAATACAAGCCCTACATTGCTTTAACCATCGGCATGCGCTTGGCTTTGCGCCTTTGTCATGAAAACACACGCGCCATATACCGCGAAATTGAAAATATGGGTTATTTAGGGCTAAATATTAAAACCGATTATATTGCCCAAAAGATTTATCTCGGTCTGTCCGGTAACGGCAACACAACTACATTTACCGCAAACACTGCTCAAGAGGCAGTTGCGGCTGCGGCAAGCTTAAAAGCCCTTTCTTTAGCGCAAACCGGAGCTGATATTAAGGCTGAAATCACCATCAATCACCATGACGCTGAAATTAACGAGCAAGCAGCTATTATGCAAATTGTGCAAAACGTAAATCCGTGGATTGAAACCAACTGATTTATTTGCGTTTAAGCTTTTTTGCTTCCTGATTATAGCGGTTAAATGCCGTTTCGGCAAAAACGCGCAGTGAATTTGGCAAAACAGATAACTTTAAGTCATCAGGCTCTATTTTTAAGTTACATGCCAAATCAACAAATTCATCAAAATCAACCGCATATTTCGGACATAAAATTTTATACAGATTGTGGCAGTCATAACGCTTTTCAGGGTCAATAAACAAGCCCTTGGCGCTGATTGCCGTCGGAATTGCCGCGCCCGAAGTTTCACAGCCCGAATATGAATCCATAGTGTGCACCACCAATGTGTTATCAAAACCCAAAACCGCCGGATAAATATTGCCGATTTTTTGCATGGCGGCAAATTCTTTTTCATATTTACCCGAATAAATCCGCCATTTTGAAGGTTGGCGTTCTTCATCTGATTTGGCAATCGGTTTGCTGTTTTGAAAAATTATATCCTGATTGTTTAGGGTCGCCTCATACAAAAAATCCGAAACATCATTAGGAGTGCGCGGTCCATTACAAAATATTACGCCAAAACCGGCTTTAACCAAACGTTCGGCCTGTTGATATAAATGACGGGCATAGCCGACATCAAAAATAATTTCAGGCCCCTCAACTCTGCCGCCCAAACAAAACACCACGCGTTTGGACGCATTTTTAAACCGCTCAAACTTACCGATAAATCCGCCGGTTTCCGCATCATCTTTAAGCATGGCGAGTTTTTCAAGCAACGCCGCAAATTTTTCCGTAACGGTAGAACGCTTAAAATTATTAATGGTTCCAACCGTAAACAAAGCCTTTTTTCGTAAACCTTTATCCTGCAAAATTTTAATGCGTGAACGCAAGGTCAGTAAATGCTTTGGAACATTAAGCAAATCAACGTATTTATACTTATAAATCCTTCCGTTAATCACCGCCGTTAAAACAAAGCCCAAATGTTTTTCATGATAATATTCTTTAACCGCACGACAAATCAAATCGGCATTTACCGCCGCGGAAGTTTTTTCCGTCATATCATACGGGGTCACAAAAATTTTCGGCGGAAAAATAGCTTTTTTAAGATAATTATCAAGTAACCCGTACATATAATTTTTGAACGATTCGTAGCTTTCAAAGTTTAACGGCACAATCGTAGCGCTCATATCAGTCGGCGTTTGGCATCCTTCCGGCAATAAAAAAGAATTTTGTTCATCATAAGGCTGACCGAACAGGTCAGAGATTGAAGTCAGCGCGCCGATAACCTGATTTAATGAGCCGGTGCGCGGGGTTCCTAAAGCAAAAGCGCGTATTTGTAAATAATTCATAGCATTTTCCCATAAAAGCATTTTTATAAATTATTACATGCTACTGTTAAAAAAGACTTAAAAAAGGCCCTGAAAAAATCAGAGCCTTGATAATCATCAGAATAAATCGGATTAAAATTTGTAATTAAGCGAAAATCCGAACAACTGAATTGAGTTTGAATACTCTGCGGTAACATGGCTGCCGTTATTTCCGGTCAAGCTGGTGTCAACGTGAGCTTTATGGGCTTTAATATAAGTATAAGTGGCATCAAAAGTCAAATGCTCATTATACTGATAATTTAAGCCGCCCGACAACCAAATGCGGTCCGAGTCCGGAATACGCGGAGTTCTGTGTTCAACCCGCACTGCGCTTTGGTCATAAGCGGTACCCATACGCAATTTCCACTGATTATCTATCTGGTAGCTTGCACCCAATGCAAAGAAATTAGTATCACGCCATTTTTCTTTGGTTTTGCTTTCAAACGGATATTCATCGCCGTAAATATTCAAATCTTGGAACGAGCTCCAAAATACGCGCTGATATTCAGCCATAACCGCCCATTTATCATTAATTTGATGATAAGCGCCGAACGAAAGCATATCCGGAGTTGTTAAACGAGTATGAATATCCTGATTTAACATCGGCACCGGCGTGTCGCTGTCAATTTTACCTTTAATTTTGTGCTTAACTTCACTGCGGTAACCAACGCCGACACGGGTTTTATCATTAAACTCGTACATGGCGCCGAACTGATAACCGATATCAAAAGCATCGCCGTGAACTGCCGCCATCGGGCTATGAGGGCCTCCGAGGGTATTGGTCAATCTGGCTCTAAAATATTGCAGTTGCAAACCGGCGCCGAGCGATAATTTATCGGTAACTTTGTAAGCTGCCATCGGGGTTACGGTTGCTGAAATAACCTTTGAGGTAACGCCATGGTCAGAACCTGCATAATCCTGATCATATTTGGTAATCATACCGTAAGGTACGTTTAGCGCCACGCCCAAATAGGCTTTTTCGTTTACCTGATGCGAAACAGTCATATTCGGGGCAATTGCCGCATGTACAATATTGTTTACATCGTGGTCGCGGGGACGTTCACCTTGTGCATCAGGAGGAAACAGTACATTGTTTGCTTCCGCGCGCGGCGAAATATAAGTTCCGCCCACATTAATCTGCGTGCCTTTTTGTCTGGTTAAGCCCGCAACGTTAAAATAAGCGTAAGACGCATTTTCTGCTCCGGCGGTAGCTCCTGCAAAAGCATTACCCTGTGCCGCGGCTGATTGTTCTCTTAAATGAAAGCCGGCTGCCTGAGCATTGGCGGCGAGTAAAATCGTGCCTAATGCGGTTAAAGTTAAAGTATGAATTTTTTTCATTTATTTTTCACTTCTATAGTTAATCCAAAGCAACATAGTATGCCGAAAGGTTGTTATTTTTTATTTATTATGCCTTATTCTTTATTTTGTAATATTTTGTAACATTTGCGGCAGTTTGTTATATTTGTACATAATATGTTACGGAGGGCGTTATATATTAAAAAAAAACAAAATGCAAGTTTTTAACTTTTGTCCATGGTATAAAAATTGAATTACCGTGCATTTTCAATTGGTTAAT
Source organism: Pseudomonadota bacterium (assembly GCA_021617435.1). GTDB lineage: Bacteria > Pseudomonadota > Alphaproteobacteria > RF32 > CAG-239 > CAAFZY01. The sequence goes on along the minus strand of JAJWCP010000042.1, from coordinate 5,149 downwards.
GTGTGTTTTTTGCACTCTTTCCACCGAATGGTATTTTTGTCTTTACAAAAAAGAGCTTTTTGTATACAAAGCATATATGTTGTAACTATGGAGTAACTGATTTGAATAACTTTGTAAAATGGTGTTTACGAACTTTCTTTTATATTTTTAAAACAAGATGTAAAATTGAATTTGACGTTAGTCGCCTTCCCAACAAGGGTGTATATGTTTCCAACCACGTGTCATATCTTGACCCGATTTTGTTATATGCATTTTTACCCGGAGATCCGGTTTTTGCCCTTAACGGACATTTGCACCGCCGCCGGTGGATACGCTTTTTAATGCGTTTTGCCGACACTGTTTTGTTCAACCCGATTGAACCGGGCGACATTAAAGAATTAATTTCTAAAGTAAACAGCGGCAGATTGGTAGTTATTTTTGCCGAAGGCCGCATTACCGAAAGCGGCGGCTTAATGAAAATTTATGAAGCGCCGGGCTTGGTGGCCGATAAATCAAAGGCTCCGCTCATTCCGGTATGGATTGACGGCCCGCAATACGGTTATTTTTCCAAAACCAAAGGCAAGCTCCCTCACCGTCCGTTGCCTAAAATGCGCATTACCGTCGGCAAACCGCGTCCGTTTAAGTTAAAAGACGAACTGCGCCGCCAACGCGACCACATCAGTAATGAGGTTTATCAAATTTTGCGCGGTATGCATTTTGACTTTAACTACAACCCGAATATCTCATTGTTTGCGCAATTAATGAAAACCGGTAAAGTTCACTCCAAAAAGGGCTTTTTCTTTAAACGCCCGCGCGTTTTGGAAGATATTCAGCGCCAACCAAACTCATATAAAGACATCATCATTAAGTCTTTTGTTTTGGGTCGCTTTTTCAAAAAAAGAACCGATCACTTTGAGCATGTCGGCTTGATGTTGCCTAACACTATTGCCGCCATTTGCACCTTTTTCGGTTTGTCGGCCTATGAACGTATTCCGGTAATGATTAATTTCTCGGTCGGCGCCAAAAATATGGTTTCAATGTGCCGCACCGCCAACGTTAAAATGGTTATCACCTCGTTAAAATTTATCAAAACCGCCAAAATGGAGTCGCTAGTTGAGGTATTAAAAGCCAACGGCGTTGAAATTTTTTATTTGGAATCTCTTGCCAAACAGATAACCTTATTTAATAAAATCGGCGCTTTTCTGCGTTACAAAATCAAACGCGTTCCGCACAAAGACGGCGGCAATAAAAAAGCGGTTATTTTGTTCACATCAGGTTCTGAGGGCGCGCCGAAAGCCGTTGTTTTAAGCCATGCCAACATTATTTCCAATATTAAACAGATGGCTGCGCTTGAAACTATTAACATGACCGATTTGGTCTTTAACGCTCTGCCGATGTTCCACAGCTTCGGGCTTACCGTATGCACGTTGTTCCCGTTGTTGGAAGGTTCGCGCTTGTTCTTGTATCCTTCTCCGTTACATTATCGTGTTGTTGCCGAACTCGTTTATGAACTCGGCGCTACCGTTATGTTCGGTACTGATACTTTCTTCCGCGGCTACGGCAAAATTGCTCACCCGTATGACTTCCACAATATCCGCTTTATGTACGGCGGCGCTGAAGCCATTAAGCTTGACACCCGCAATATGTGGATGGAGCGCATGGGTATCCGCATGATGGAAGCTTACGGCTCCACCGAATGTGCGCCGGTAGTTTGCGCCAACAACAGTATTTTCAACCGATTCGGCTCTATCGGCAAGCTTTTGCCCGCCATTCAGTATAAAATTGAGCCGGTTCCCGGCATTGAAAAAGGCGGCGAACTGGTAGTTAAAGGCCCGAACATTATGCTTGGCTATATTTTACCTGAAAATCCGGGGGTTTTGGTTCCGCTTGAAGACGGCTGGTACCACACCGGTGACGTGGTTGAAATTGATGAAATCGGCTTTGTTTTCATTAAAGACCGCATTAAACGCTTTGCCAAAATCGGCGGTGAAATGGTTTCGCTCAATGCCGTTCAGGAAATGGTTGTTAAAGCCTATGAATGGATGGGACCTGAGTTTAACTACGGCGTCGTTGCCGTTCCGCATGAGAGCAAAGGCGAGCAAATTGTTTTGGTTACCACCAACAAACAGGTTAAGTCTGATGTTTTGCATGACTACATTAAAAACAACGGTATGTCTGAATTGTTCCTGCCCCGCGTAATTTTGTATCATGACGAAATTCCGTTGCTTGCATCTGGTAAAACCGACAATGTTACCTTAAAGAAAATGGTTATTGAAGAATTAGGCATTAACGCTGCGCCTAAAGCCGCATAACCTTTAATTTAAGCAACATTAACCCCTGAAGCCACGCTTCAGGGGTTTTAAATTTTGAGCAATGATTAATTAATGAGCCTCGCCCCAATTGTCGCCAACGCCGACTTCCGCCACAAACGGAATATCAAAACTAACCACGCTTTCCATGCCGTTTTTAATTAAGGCTTTAACGTCTTCAAGCTCATTTTCGGGCACTTCAAAAATAAGTTCGTCATGCACTTGCAACAGCATGCGGGTTTTATATCCGCCATCATGCAGCGCGTTAAACACTTTCTGCATCGCTAATTTGATAATATCGGATGCTCCGCCCTGTATCGGCGCGTTAATCGCCGCTCTTTCGGCAAACGAAACCAAGCGCTTATTTTTATCATTAATCCCCTGCACGGAGCATTTACGCCCGTACGGCGTAATCACATAGCCGTTTTTGTGCGCAAAATCTATGGTTTTAGCCATATATTCTTTAATTTCCGGCATAGTGGCAAAATATGAGTCAATATACCTTTTTGCAACATCGGGAGTGGTGTCAATCTGCCGCGCCAACCCGTATTGCGAAATTCCGTACACAATGCCGAAATTAATAGCTTTGGCATGGCGGCGCATATTGGCGTCAACCTCCGCAAGCGGAACTCCGAAAACCCGCGACGCGGTTGAGGCGTGCACATCAACCCCATGCCTGAATGCCTCTTTCAAAGCTTTAACATCGGCAACCGCCGCCAACAAACGCAATTCCACCTGACTGTAATCGGCAGAAACCAACTTACAGCCTTTAGGCGCCACAAAGCATTCTCTGATTTTACGCCCCGCTTCCGTTCTGACCGGAATATTCTGCAAATTAGGATTAGATGACGCCAAACGTCCCGTATTTACCACGGTTTGGCTGAAAGTGGTATGTACGCGGTTATTTTTATCCATTTGATTAAGCAATGCGCTGGTATAGGTTGATTTAAGCTTGGCAAATCCGCGCCATTCCAAAATTTTAGCCGGAAGTTCGTGTTCTTCCGCCAATTCTTCCAAAACATCGGCGCCGGTCTGAAAACTGCCGGAAGCATTTTTTTTGCCTTTCAGCCCCATTTTCACATACAAAATTTCGCCGATTTGCTTAGGCGAACCCAAATTAAACTCTTCTCCCGCCAACTGATAAATTTGCTGTTCCAGAGTTTTGAGTTGCGCATCAAAATCAGTATTCAGGCGCATTAAAGCAGTGGTATCAAGCATAATTCCGTTCTCTTCCATACGCTTTAATATACCGATAAGGGGGCGGTCAAACGTTTCATACACATTAATTTGCTTTTCTTTTATTAAGCGCGCTTTTAACACCTCATACAGGCGTAAAGTAATATCCGCGTCTTCCGCCGCATAATTTAAGGCCTTGTCAAGCGGAACTTTATCAAAGGTAATTTTATTTTTGCCGCTTCCGCAAACTTCTTCATATTTTACGGTGGTATAATCAAGCATCAATTCCGCCAGCTCGTCCATGCCGTGCCCGTGCGATGAGCTGTCAAGCACGTATGAAAGCACTGCCGTATCCTCAATCGGCAAAAACTCCGCCTCTTCACCGATAATTTGGCTTAAAAAGTGCATATCAAACTTTATATTATGCCCTATTTTCAAAACCGACTTATCAGCCAACAACGGCTTTAAATATTTAGCAGCAACAGCGGTTGAAATTTGCTTAATTTCCGAATGTTCCGCCGCCCCGAATAAATCAGGCGAATTTTGCGCCGCGCCGTGTGCTAACGGCACATAACAAGCCTCGCCGGCGCCAACTGCCAATGAAAAGCCCACAATTTTATCCTTAAACGGATCAAGCCCCGTGGTTTCGGTGTCTAAAGCAAATTTGCCGGCTTGCAAAATTTTATCTGTCCAACGCTTTAACGCCGCTTCATCTTGCACCAACTCATAATGTTTTACCACCTCTTGCGACCGCGTTTCCACCCGCTCGCCGCATCGCGCGCATTGTTCGCTGACCCATTTTTCCGCCCGCGGGCGCAGACTGTTTAAATAATATTCGTCAACAAATGCCATAACTTTGTCTTTATCCGGTACCTTGCAAACATATTCGCTTAACTCGTGTTCAACCGGCACATCGTCTTTAAGTTTAACCAACCGGCGGGAAATTTCAGCATTTTCAATATTGGCAAGCAACGTTTCGCGGCGCTTGTTCTGTTTAATTTCCGCCGCCCGCGCCAAAACTTCATCAAGCGAGCCAAACTGGTTTATCAACTCTGCCGCCGTTTTTAAGCCGATTCCGGCAACCCCCGGAACATTATCGGTAGCATCGCCCGCCAAAGCCTGCACGTCAACCACTTTATCAGGATAAACGCCGAATTTTTCTTTAACGTCCTCAGGGGTAAAAAACTTGTCTTTCATACTGTCATAAAATTCCACCCCGTCGCGAATAAGCTGCATCAGGTCTTTATCTGCCGAAACCACCACCACTTCATCGCCTTCTTCACGCGCTTTGCGGGCATAGGTAGCAATCAAATCGTCCGCCTCATAACCTTCCATTTCCAAATGATTAAGGTTTAAAACCTCAACCGCTTTATGAATAATCGGAAACTGCGGAATCAGCTCTTCGGGAATTTCTTTGCGCGTGCCTTTATAATCAGGAAAAATTTCATTCCGAAAATTTTTGCGTTTGGCATCAAACAGCACCAAGCAATAATCACAGCCGATTTTTGCGGTTAAACGCATAAACATATTCATAAACCCGAGCACCGCATTTACCGGCGTTCCGCTTGGGGTTGAAAGCGGCGGCAAAGCGTAAAACGCCCTGAAGATATAACCGGAACCATCAATTAAGCACACTTTTTTCGGCATTTATTTCCCTTTCTGTTGTAAATTGTCTTCAATATAGC
>JAJWCP010000136.1 GCA_021617435.1 Pseudomonadota bacterium | reverse complement strand
GGATTATTGTGATACCAGTTATAAATAATAAAATTTTACTTATTCGTTGCATGAAATTTAGCCTTTATATGAAATAAAATTTTAACGCCAGCATATTATCTATATTGTCGTGTTGAAAATATTTTTATTTACTTATGCCGCAAATTTTGTATATATACACCTATGTCTGTTATGAAAATAAATACAACTCCGATAGTCAGCGTAATTATGCCGATATTTAAGCATTCCCCCGCGCAGTTAATCAGAGCCATAAACAGCATATTATCCCAAACCTTAACTGACTTTGAATTTATTATCATTGACGGCAACCCAAACGGCAACAACAAAAAAATTATCCGCCGATTTGCCGATTGCCGCATTAAATATTTTAAAACCATCGGGTATATTAATTGCCTTAATTTAGGAATCAGTAAAAGCCGCAGCAAATATATTGCCCGCATGGAATCTGATGATATTTCATACCCTGAGCGCTTACAAGAGCAGGTCAATTTTTTAGAAGCGCACCCTGATGTGGATTTATGTTCTTGTTTAGTAAAATTTACCGGCGATATAAAACCGCATATTTCGCCCTATACTGCTGATATTTCATTAATCGGATTAATCAAAAACCCATGCTTTGTGCATGCCGCCATGATGTTTAAGCGCTCATTAAACCTTAAATATGAACACCTTAAACCGCTTGAAGACTGCTTATTATTCTGCAAGTTGCTCTTAAACGGCAAAAAATGGCAATTATCAATAAAGTGCTGTTTGAAAACCACATTTCGTCAAAATCTTTAATGAACAGACATGCCAAGCTTATAGCCTGCTATTTTGCCAAATTAAACGCCTTCAGCATTGCCAAATACATCGGTTATCCTTTAAGCTTTGCCGATAAAATATTTACTAAGCACCATTTTTCAAAGCAAGAAACATTAGAATTTTTAGCTTTCAGCAAGATTTCGCAAAAAGCATTGCCAAACCTTAATACCACCAAGCTGCTCGTGCCGTATTTTCATTATATTGCAAGTCATTGCGGGTTTAATATTTATGCTTCTTTTGCTTATTGCCAAACTTATTTTACCTATGATGTTAAACAGGCAATAAAAAAACTGGCAAAATTTATGTTTACCGTAAAAAACGAGCGTTTTGGCGATAAAAAATATAAAGTTTTGCAAATTTTCAGCATCAGAATAAAGCTGAAAGCGAAAAAGTAATCAATCATAGCCTATCAAAATAAAAAAACCGCTTGACTTAAAAAGCTTATTATTATAAAGGTGGGACAGGCGAATTTTGTGTACTATTGCTTATGTTGGTTAGCTGGAGTATAAAAATTTGCGTATACTGTGGGCCCTTAGCTCAGTTGGTTAGAGCAGACCGCTCATAACGGCCCGGTCGTTGGTTCAAGTCCATCAGGGCCCACCATAAAAACCACTCTTTTGGCAAGAGTGGTTTTTGATTATCCGTTTAAACCCAAACTTTATAATTTTATAAAATCGGAATGTTCTCAAAATATACAAATATAGTTATTACATAATGGTAAAATTCAGCTTGAAATTTTATATTCAAAATAGTATAAGGCTTTATATTTGTTAAACAACGCAATCGTCGGAGACGCAACATGCCCAAAGTTTCAGTTTTAATGCCGATATATAAGACCAATGAGGTATATCTGCGCGCGGCGATTGAAAGCATTTTAAGCCAAACTTTTACTGATTTTGAGTTTTTGATTTTAGACGATTGTCCTGACGAATCGCGCGAAAAAATTATATCATCATACAGTGATGAACGGATAAAATACAGTCAAAACTCTTGCAATCTCGGGATTTCAGCCAGCCGCAACAAATTAATTGATATGGCGCAAGGCGAATATCTGGCCGTTTTTGACCACGATGACATTTCATTACCGGAACGTTTTGCCAAAGAGGTTGCTTATTTAGATGCCAACCCGCAATGCGGCGTGGTAAGTTGCGCCTTTAAAAAGCTGATTGAAAATACCGTAAATGTTAACCCTGAAAACAATGAACAGATTACCCGCAAAATGTTTATTTCATACGCGTTGTTGCATCCGGCGGCTATGATACGGAAATCTGTGCTTGACAACCTTAATTTGCGTTATGAAGAAAAATTTTCACCGGCGGAAGATTATGCTCTGTGGTGCCGAATGATTGATAAAACCGAATTTCATAACCTGCCTGAAGTGTTGTTTTATTATCGTGACCATGAACAAAACACCACTCACAATCAACTGCAAAAAATGCAGGATAGAACTTGTTTTATTCAAGCCTTTGCCCGCATTAACAACGCTGCTTTATGGAAGGGGATTGAGCAGCAAATACATTATGTTACCCATATAAAAGTATTCGGCATACCGATGTTCAAAATTGTCCGTTGCGGCCAATATTCAAAATGCTATTTGTTTGACCGCATAACCATATATTATGCCAAAACTAAAGAGGTGATGTGATGAAAAACGCTTTCACGCTTTAAAATACAACTTATGCACAGCACGGACTCGTAAATATTGTAAAAAAACGCGTGATAATATTTTTTCAAAAGTAAACATTTTAAGAAAGTTTGTTTCATAATGCCTAAAATTTCTGTAATTATGCCAGTATATAACAC
>JAJWCP010000041.1 GCA_021617435.1 Pseudomonadota bacterium | reverse complement strand
GATGAACAGGCTTGCGGTTAAAGTAATGTTCAAATAAATCTTTGGGAGAAATACCGTAATCACGGTAAAAAATTTCGCCACCGTCGCGGTAAATTTTATATGATTCTTTAACCAAAGCTTTGCAATCGGCAACACTCATCTTAACGCCCAAATCTTTAACCAAAGCTTCAGCCATGGCTAAGTCAAGCCGGTCGGCAAATTCCGGTGTGATACGGTAAAGAGTATTGTCTAAATCCCAAATTACGGCTTTTTTATCACAAAACACTGGTTTTCTCCTTTAATCTTTAAGCAAACGCTTTAGTTTAACATTTACACACGCTCCGTCAAGTTATATTTGTGCACAATATTATAAAAAAGTAATTGCTATTGTGAAAAATATATCTACACTTTGTTATATGTTTGTAAATAAATCTTTCTGAAGGTGTAAAGATTAGCTACGCCTTTAAAAATTTAAGGGAAGAATATGATAAATATGTATAAAGCCGCCGTTTTGTCTTTAACAACCATTATGTGTTGGGCAATGTCCAACATTTTTTTGCGTTATTGCTTGCTGGAGTATGGTTGCAATCAATATGCCATGGCATGCTCAAACATTGTATTTTGCGGATTAGCCATGATTGCTTTGGGTAGTCGGAATACCGATGTTTGGAAAATTGTTAAAAATTATCAAACCTGGTTGTTCGGCGGGCTGCAAATTTTCAGAAATATGTTTATGATTATGGCGTTTTTTTATATCTCATCAACGCAAGCCAATTTGCTTGCCAATATTGAAATTGTGTTTTCGGTCTTGTTCGCATGGGTTTTATTTAAACGCAAGCCAGGATCGGTAGACGCGATTGCCATGTTGTTTATTGCTATCGGATGTTTTATTTTACTGGCGGGTTTGCCGTTTGACGTTATGGTTAAAGCCTCGTTGTTCGTGGTAATTTCGGCCTTTTTGAATGTGTTAAGAACCATTATTGCGGAAGTTTATGCTGATAATAAAGCTAATTTATCGGTTAAAGAGCGCTTGAGTATGACCGGGTGGGTTATGTTTGTGAGCGCCATGACCTTTATTATTGTCGCGGCGATTTTAGGGTTTGTTGTTTCAGTGGTGCCGCATTCGGTAGTTGAAGCTTTGCCGTTTTTGAAAATTTTACCGGCGCCGTCGGAATATATTGCCATGAACAATATTTTATCAGGGTTGATTAACGGCGTTTGTTTTTACGCGTTGTCAATGTATTGTTATTTATATGCGGTGAGCGTTTCAAACAGCGAATATTTTATGATGTTCCGCTCAACTCAGGCCGTGTTTACATATATTGTTGAGGTTTTGGTCAGCTCATTTACGGCGTTGCCGTTCCTGCCGTTGACTGCAACCGACTGGCTCGCCGCCGCTACCATTATTTTAAGCTCGGCTTGTATGGTGCTGATGCGCACTAATGCCGGAAAGCAATTACGGTATAGGATTGCAATAGCATTACATTATTCTTAAATTTAAAAAACGGCTTTTTAGCCGTTTTTTTTTAGTGCCACTTATTGAATTAAACAACTGCCTGATTATCTTGTTGGTGAACAATATTTTTTTTAGGAGGTTGTTATGAAGACTTTATATTATTTAATGGGAACCGTTGTGCTTTCAGTTTTTGTACTCGGGATTGATTTTTTGCATGCCGCTAATCAAAATGCCGATGTGGTGGCTGTTGAAGAAGACGCGGTGTTAGTTTCGGCATCTCCCGCGCCTGCCGCTCCGGTTATGCTTGAAGGACAAACGCCAAATTCAGCGCCGGTGGCTGTTGAGCCGGTAAATAATACAAAAGCGGCGGCAGATGATAATGCCAACAATGCCGGTGTGGTGGTGATTGAAGAAGAGGCTGAGGAAGTTGACGATTAAAGTTAACACAAAGATTGACTTTTGCCGCTTATGAAGTAATATACCGGCAGATAATAATTTTTAATTTTATATATTTATGAATTTACGAACAAAAATTTGCCGCAGGTTAGCTAAATCAGGTGCTAAGCAGCATAAAAACGGAGCGTGGAGATGGCAAGCATTCGCTTACACTCTCGCGCACAAAATGGCTTTTTCAGATTATGAAAAATGCTTGACTGGACGCCATACTCTTGCCGGACTTTTGCATGATAGCGATAAGTTGTTTTTGTATATGGTTCCTTGGATGAGCCAAAAGCAAATTCATGATTTCCATCGCAAACACCAGTCGCACCATATGGAAGCAAAGCAGAGCCGGGTTGAACACCTTGTGCAAACTTACATTGACTGGGAGTGTGCCGCAATGACCAAGCCTGATAAACCGCTTGACGCTTTTGCCACACTTATTCATTACTACAATGATAAATTGGCATTGATGGTGCCGGTTTGTTTGGCGATGAATCCTTTGTCTGTTTTGCCTTATATTGCTGATGTTTCCAAGAACAAAATGCAAGATGGGTCGCGGGGTTTGTTTGCAAAGAACGGTAATGGCGCGAACAAAAGGATTTATGATGAGGTTGTCTGCATTATGGGCAATATTCTTTTTGAATTAAAGAAGATGGCAAGGGAAGTTGACGGAGAACTTTTTAATTTAGACGAGCTTATGGCTAAAATGCCGCGTGAGCTTGTGATTATGAAGCCGGTTACAATCTTTTTGCAGACTTTGGCAGTTTTAGCTAAGCGCCGGCGTCAAAAGATTAATTTGGCGGAAAGCGTGAGGTTTATGGAAAATAAACTTACCACGTTTGGCAAGTATCAAAAATTTTTGAGAACAACTCGTTACGATTATGACACAAATTACTTGTGTTATAATCCGTTTTTGGAATGGTAAAGCAAAACTCCACCTTCTTGGTAAGCGGTGGAGTTTTTGTGTTATTTGTTCGGAAATTTTTGCTCAATTATTTTAATTGCGGCGGCAATTTCCTGATTAATATCCATGGTGGAAGTATCAAGCAAAAAGGCGTCATCGGCCGGTTTAAGCGGCGCGGTGCTGCGCTCGCTGTCACGTTTGTCGCGGGCAATTAGATCGTCAAGCACCTGCTGATAAGTGGTTTTTATGCCTTTGGCGATAAATTCATTATAACGGCGTTTGGCGCGAACTTCAGGCGAGGCGACCACAAAAAACTTAATATCGGCATGCGGGCAAACCACAGTGCCGGTATCGCGCCCGTCATAAACGGCGCCGTTGGCAGGAGTACCGTCAGCGAAAACCGGATTATTGGCAAAGTCTTGCTGCATTTTGAGCAAAGCGCTACGAACTTTAGGCAAGGCAGAAACTTTAGAAGCAACTTCGCCGCCGATACGACCGCGAAACTCAGGATGCTTGGAAAGTTGCATCATTTTAGCAAAGGTCAGCTCTTTGGCGGCTTTTTCAGTGGCAAGTTCATCTTGCGGGTTTTGATTTTGCAAAACCATTTCAAGCCCGACGGCGCGGTAAAGCATTCCGGTGTCAAAATAAGCAAGGCGGTAGCGTTCAGCTAAAGCAGCAGCTAAAGTTCCTTTGCCGGCAGCGGCCGGTCCGTCAATGGTGATAATCATAAAATTTTCCGTTTAGTTAGTTAAATATTATTTATTCTTTAACATAATTTTTGTAAATTGTATAATCAAACCGACAACTTATACAAAGATAATTAAGGGTAGCCCGTGAGTAAAAAGAATCGCATTCGCATTTATATTAGTACTCAGCTTGAGGTTGGAGGCGTTATTGCCTGTCTGCCGGAGCAGGCGCATTATTTAGTAAACGTGCTGCGGATTAAAGCAGGTGACGAGGTTTATGTTTTTAACGGGCGTGACGGCGAGTTTGGTACTATTGTTACCGCGCTCGGCAAAAAAGAATGCAGGCTTGAAGTTAAAAGTAAATATCAAGAATTTGCTCAAAGCCCCGATGTGTGGATTTTGTTTGCTCCGCTTAAAAAGGATAATACCGATTGGGTGATTGAAAAAGCAACTGAATTGGGGGTCAGCAAAATTTGCCCGGTGATAACCGAATACACCAACGCGGCAAAAGTGAGGCCGGAGCGGTTGCGAGCGCAAATAATTGAGGCGGCTGAACAAAGCCGCAGGCAAGATATTCCTGAGCTTAAAGAGACAGAATCGTTGCAACACGTTTTGCAAAATTGGCAATCGGGACGTAAACTTTTTTATTTGGATGAAACCGGCGGCGGCGCTGGTATTGCAGGCGTATTGAAAAATAATGCGGGACCGGCGGCTTTTTTGGTTGGTCCAGAAGGTGGGTTTTCTGAAAAAGAACTGGAAATTTTGCAAGAAAGCAAGTATACTTGCGCTATAACACTCGGTAAACGAATTTTACGAGCCGAAACGGCGGTTGTTTCCGCATTATCATGTTGGCAGGCTGTTTGCGGTGACTGGAAATAATTGGGTTGAGGAGAACGAATTTGAAAATATTAATCGCAGATGATCATGAACTGTTCTTAAAAGGGTTGGAATTTATTTTGAAATCTGATTTTAAGGATGCTCAAATTGAACTTTGTAAAAATTATACGGAAATTTTTGCCAAGTTGGAACAAAATTCCGATTTTGATTTAATAGTAACTGATTTGGCAATGCCGGGGGCTAATTGGTTTGAGGCGCTCAGCACAATTCATTCCATGGCTAAAGATACTCCGATTATTATTATTTCAGCCGTGTTTGATAAAGAAATTGTGCAAAAAACGCTGGAAATCGGCGTTTCAGGGTATATTCCCAAGTCTTCGCCGAACGCAATTATTTTAGGCGCGATTAATTTGGTGCTCGCCGGCGGCGTTTATATTCCGCACGAGTTGTTGAACAACGATACCGGAAATAATGAAATTACACAAGAGTTCCAAAAATTGAAATCGCTGTCGGAAATCGGCGGGGCTCCGAGAGAAAAGCGCAAAAAACTAACTCCGCGTCAGGTTGATGTGGTGCGCGCTATTGCTCGGGGTTTGTCAAATAAAGTTATTGCTTATGAACTTGGGTTAACCGAAGGAACGGTTAAGGTTCATGTTACGGTTATTTTGAAAGTTTTGGGAGTTACTAACCGAACATCAGCAGTGCTGGAAGCGGTTAAGCAGGGCTATATTAAAAAAGAAGAAGTTAATTTATAAGGAGATACTTATGCCGGCGGTTAAGGTTAAATATAATATGGTAAAAAGCTCAAAGGCCGTTAAGCTGCCCGCTTATGTTAAAGAAATTTACGGCAAAATTTATGAAAATGAAAAGTTATGCCGGTATCTTGATGATGAGCGTATTGTCAGTTTTATGACTTTCGGGATGCAAAACCGTATGGTTAATGATGTGGTTAAAGAAATAAGCACCAATAGCGCGGTTTTGCAAATAGGCTGCACTTTCGGCAAGCAAATTGAGGCGGTCGCTGAAAAAATCGGCGCGTATGGAAAATATGTGATTGTTGATGTTTGCCCACAACAGCTTGAGCGTTGCCGCAGCAAGGCTATTTATCAAAAAATTGATTTCCGTTCCTTTGACGGAAGCCACCAAATTGGTGAAAAGTTTGATACGGTAATTTGCTATATGCTGCTGCATGAGCTGCCGCCGGTTACGAAAGCCAAAGTGATTAACGCCGCTTTAGACAGTGTTGATGAAGGCGGAAAAGTTATTTTTGTTGATTATCATCAACCGAGCAAATGGAATTTGTGGCGTTTTATTTTAAAACCATTTAACCGTTTGTATCAACCGTTTGCGGAAAGCATGTGGAAATACAGCATTGAAAGCTACGCCAAAAATAAAGAGTTTTTTTCATGGCGTAAAAAAACATACGCTGGCAGGATGTATCAAAAAACGGTGGCGGTACGGCAAGTTCCAAGCTATGTTAAGCCCCCGGTAAAATCAAGCTTTTACGAATAATAAAAAAACTGCCGTTAAGGCAGTTTTTTTTAAGCTAATTATCATCACTGACATCAGGGTGGTATTGTTTGTGCAATTTGCTGAGTTTGGTGATGTAATTTTGTATCATGGCTACCAAATATTTGCGGTTGGCGGGGTTGCCGATGGTTTCATTTAAGTCAGTATTGACGCAAACGGCATGTTTTTTGCGTACAAAAATTTTGATTAAGGCGCGTTTTAACAAATCAGGCTCTGTTTGTTCCTGAGCTAAAAACAGCTCAAGACCTTTGCCGATAACCGTGCGGGTAACCGAGTTGGGATTGCGGTTTTTGAAAGTATCGTTCATACCGTCAATAATATCGGGGTCGCCTTTGCCGATGAGTAAAATGGCTTTTACCATGTCTGCTGAAGAGATGCCATGCTCCTCTTTAGTCATTTTTACGGTTTTTACTAAATTGACGATAGCGGCAATTTTGGCGGCAAATTGCGATTTGTAGTTACCGCTTTTGTAAAGCATTTGATAAGTTGTCATCATGTCAGGAGAAACTCCGTTGGTGTTGTCAGCGACCGTAAAGTTAAAAGTGTCATACAGCAAGCGCCCGAACTCATAGCGGTCTTCAGGTGAAAACGGTTTGCCGTTTTCTTGCAAATTAACGGTGGAGATAACTTCTTTCAAAAATCCTTTTAAGATTGCTGAATCAACATTTTGCCGATTAACTATTTCGCCGACGGATGGCATAAATTCTTTGGGCAGGTCAGAGCTTAATGAAGCGCGGTCAAGCTCCTGAATTTTATCGGCAATAATTTTGAGCAAAGATAAAGGTTCGTCAGATTGCTGCTGGGTTTTGATAATTTCTTTTTTAATCACGCTGCCGATTTTGGTCGGAAGATATTTGAACGAATCGGCGTACATATTAAACAGCAGAGCGCCTAAAAGTTCTTTATCACGGTTAGAGAGTACCGGTTGAGACGATTCAAAAAGTCCGATGTCTTTTAAGCCTTCGCTGATGAAGCCTTTCATTAAATCAGGGTCAATTACTAAATTTTCATTGTCTATGGCATTGGTAATGCAATTTAAAAAGTCGGATTCATTAAAATCTTTGTAAAAATCAACCAATGAGTTTATTCCGCTTTGCGCTTCAGCCAAATATGATGACATGGTAAGCTTTTTGCGGTAAGCGGCGTCTATTTCCGTGCTTAAAATAAATCCGGCGCGACGGAAGGCGTTACCCTCATGCGAATCATTGATAAATTTTTCAAGCGTATGGTAAATAATTTTACCGAGCAATTCTTTATCGCTTGCCAACGGCGGAATCAGTGCGGTGGCGCCTAAATCAAAAATACTGATAATGTTTTGATCAGGATTGATGCGTATCAGATGCCCAAGCTGATTATGGTTAAACTGACCGCCGGAGAGCAGGTTGGAAATTTCAAACGTAAAATAAGTTTTGGAAGCAGCCTGCCGATAGCGCAGATTTTTAATGCTGTCAAGCTCTGAGCCGTTGGCGCGTTCCATTTCCGCCCAGGTACTGCCGTAGGCAATCCAGTCGGAAATGTGAAACTTAAATTTGTAGCCGTCGTTTTCAACCTCGCGGTTGTTATAAATTTTTTGTGCGGCGAGCTGTTGTTTGTAACCGAGCTGCAAATCGGTTTCAGTCATTAAATTTTGCACCGATTGTCTGATTAATTTGAGCACATCGTCAATGCCGTTGCGGAAAAATCCTTGGTGCGACAGGTCATAGAGCATGCCCTCAAAAGCATTTAATTCGCGGGTGACGGAAAGGCGAATGCCGGCGCGTAAAATTTTGATAATGCGGTTGCTTTCAAACGGAGCTTTGTTTTGCTCGTACACGCCTTTTTCAAGCGTAACGAAACAAGCGGAAGAATTGATAATACGTCCGAGCCATATATTTGATTTGTAGTCAAATTTGGTATCGGTTTCTTGGCGATTATAAAAGTCTAACCATTCAAACAGCTCCCAACGAGCAGGGGTGTTGCCGTTGCATACGGCATTTTTAATTTCTTCACGGATAAACCACGGAATAGCGGTGCAGGCAACTAATGCCTGACTGACTTTAACCGCTTCTGCTCCGGCGTTTTCAAGGAACAAGCGCAAACCGGCGGCGATGCTTTTGTGCGGTTCGGTGTTAACGGCGTTAAGATTGGAAGCGGTTATCATCGCAACCAAATATAGCGCGCGGTCTTGGTTTTGGTGCGCTTGAATATAGCTGTGTAAAAAACTGTAGCCGACCGAGGCAAAGCTGTCATCGGCATTCGGGAAAATATAAACGGCAATTTTGCGGAATACGCGTTCCCAACTGTCATCGGCGGTGCCGATACTTGCGGCTTGCAATAGCTCGTTTAATATAACGGCGCGAGCCTCGGGCGGATAACCCCAATATTCATGATACATTATTTTTAAGGTTTGGGGCGAAATTTGCAACTTGCTTTCCGGCATGTTGTTTTGTTTGACCGCGGTTAAGTATTCGCAATAGTCTTTGCATTTTTCCATGGTGCCGGATGAAATTAAAAAGCCGATAATGCTGTCGGTTTCAGACGGAATTATCCTGAGCAGCGTTTTAATAAAGTCAAATCCGGCAATTTGAAAGTGGTTATTGTCGGAGTATTCTTCATTCATTTCATTAAAATCAGCCGGTTGCGGTTTAAACAGGGACGCCATTTCTTTCTGGGCAATAAAGCGATCAGCAAGCAATGAGGCAATTTCAATACGGTCAGCAGGATTTAAGTTTTCTTCCAGACGAGACCCGGCTATATCACGGATTACATAATGTCCGTGTAGCTTTTCAGCGTAAGGCTTAACTTTATTGAAAAGGTCAGTTGATTTATCGTCAATCTGCGAGCCGCAAGCCGTGAATACTGACTGAACCCATAGTTGATGATAACGGCGGCGAATGTCAGGGTCGGCAATGCGGTGTTGTTTGTTGATGAAAATGTCGTAATAACTGTTTTTAAGGTCAGCCTCGCGGATATTTTCAATTTCAGGAATAAAGTTTTCCAAAAATTTGTTTTGCAAAATGTAATCGTCGGCAAATGCGCCAGCTGCAGAAAGCTTATGATAAGCCTCAATTTTGTTAAACAGTTTAGTGTTAAAGGCGGGGTTATTTTCAACCAGTAAATCTTTGAGCCGGTTACTGCCGAGACGGTTTAAGATGTCGGCAATTTCAAGCGAGGCGTTTAAGGCTTTTTGCGCATCGGTTTCGTTTTTAATTTGGTTAATAACAAACTCAATGCCGGCAGTGTCGTTAATCAGGTTTTGCAAATAAAGCTTGCGGTAAGTTAATGCCATGGCAATGGTTTCTTGCGGATAATTTTCGCGCTTGAGCAAATATGGCGCGAGCTTTGCTCTTTGCAAATCTTTTAGTTCATAAATGGGGTGTTTTGCTAAAATGTCCAACGGAAACTTATGGCTTTCATCGGTCAAAATATACAACAGAATGCCGATTTGCAAATTGGCAGCAATATCTTTTTGCCGATTGAGTAAAT
Organism: Pseudomonadota bacterium; assembly: GCA_021617435.1. Taxonomy (GTDB): domain Bacteria; phylum Pseudomonadota; class Alphaproteobacteria; order RF32; family CAG-239; genus CAAFZY01. The sequence goes on along the minus strand of JAJWCP010000041.1, from coordinate 2,579 downwards.
CTTCATCATTAAATTGGGCAAAATCAGCCGGTAAATTCAAGAGTTTGGCAAGTCGGTCATAAAACAGCGGTTGATATTGTTTGAAATTGATGTTTGCCGGATTTTTATCCGCGCTTTTATTAAGTTCGGATATGGTAAATAAAGCCAAATGCTTAATTTCGGGAATAACGGTGTTGTTTTTGGAAAGCAGACCCAAATCAAGCAATTTTTTAACATCAACTTCTTTGAACAAAGCGTTATAATAAGTTTTAAATTGTTCTTCGGTAAACAGTTGGTGATTGCGCGGCGATTTCAAAACGTCTTCCGCGTTAACGATTATATCACTGTCGGCAGGGTGGATAATATCAAGCTTCCAACCATGTTCGGCGGCATTAACATCTTTAACGATATGTTGCAGATAAGCATTAAATACGGCATTATCTTCAGCCTGATTGTATTTTGAATTAATAAACGCCATAACTTCGGACGAAAGCATTTTCTTTAATTTTTCGCCGTTAAATTCGCTGTATGCCTCGCCGATTTCGGAAGATGTTTTTAAAAGTTTGAAACTTTCGGTTAAAAAGTTTTCTATCGGCTGTTTTTGCGGCGCAACTTTAGTGCTGTGCGGATTTTGCATTTCAAGGCAATAGTCAAGCAACGAAACATCGGTTTGTTTGGTAACATATTTATAAGGAGCGGTTAAGCCTTTAACATGCATTAATTCTGCGGTTTTAAGATTGGCAAGCTTAGAAGCATCCTCGGCGGCGGAATGAATAATGTTGTAATATTCTTGAATTTCTTTTGCCAATTGCTCGTAAATGATTTGTTCTTGCGAATCGGTCAGATTTTTAATTTTTTCGGCAACTTTGGTATGCGCAAACGAATCTGAAATTTTGCCATCGGCAGAAGCAATGTAAAACCATGTTTTATTGTTGACAAGGTTAGATAACGGCGCTTCACGGAAGTCGGTTTGATATTTTACCAAATAGCGATTGCTGTATATTTCTTTAGCGCTTAATCCGGTAATGTTTTCATAGGTGTGTGAGCGTAAAACAATTATCGGTATTTGTTTGTTAATATCAGCTTCAGAGGCTTCAAGCTTAATTTGCGGAAAAACGACCAAATTAAATTTTTGAAAAAGCATATTGTGTTGGTGCGGCGATGCTTGCAGTTCCGCCGGTAAAAAAGCGGACGGTTTATCTGCGGTAAAATTATCGTCTATGTTTGAAAATTTGTGCCAAACACGGCGCGGATATGAAAGATAAGGCTCGTTGCGGAATATTTTTTCAATATCTTCCAAAATTTGTTTTCCGGTTGAAAGCAGATTTATGTTGATGTTGTCAATGCCGTTCAGCACGCAACCGTTATAAATGCTTAAAACGTTTCCGTCGGGCAGATTAGTTTCAAGTTTTAATAATTTATCCCAAAACAAAACATTAAGGCACATTCCGTCGTTAAGCTCGCGTTTTTGCCTGATGGCAACCAGTTCGTTTAAGCGGCTTTGTTCGGCAAAGTCTTGATTGTCAACAATTTTTTGCGGAAAAGAGCCCAGAATTGATTTGCGAATTTCAATATTAATCGGCATGGCAAAATTAAACAACTTTTGCCAATATGTCTGCCGCTTTTCTTCATCTTCGGGATTGTATGAACATAAAAATTCATAATCGGTTTGCGAAATAATGCGGCGCGGCATATTGCGGCGCAGGTCGGCAATATAACATAATACGGCGTCTTCAATCTGGCACTGTTTTATATGCGAAAGAGGTTTGTCGGTATCAATAAAATTTTGTAAAACATCAATTAAAATATTTTGTTTTTGCAGTAATCCGGCTTGTTCATAGCCTTTATCGGTTAAAATTTTGCGCAAAGCGGATTTATAAACTCCGTTACCGGCAGTGGTTTTTATTTTGGCCGGAATGCCGGTCGGAACAAAAGTGTTGATGTCTATATTTTGTTTTTGATATTTTTCTTCCAGAGTTTTGATTTTTAAATCAAGCGCGTTAAGGCGACTTTCATTATTGGCGTATTCACCGAGTTCATCGGCAATTTTTTGAGCCAATATCGGATATTTATCGGTGTTAATCAACACATGAGAAATAAGCTTGCGGGCTTCAAAAATGTTGTATCCGGCGTTAATCATTTTTTCCATGCCGGCAACGTCCGAATCAAGGGCTTCAATGCCGGCATTGATGACGCTGTTGCTGAAATAGGGCGGAATATGTTTAAGTTCGGTGTTTAAAACAAAAGCAAGTTGGTCTTCGTTTTGAACAACATTCAACAATCCGGTGGTAATATAAAACACCGGCGTGCTTTTAACTTCGGCATTTTTTTCTTGAGAAGCAGAAAATACAAAGGCGGCATCAGGCTCCGCATTTTCAGAAATGCAGAAAAACACCCGATTATATTCCAAATTAAATGAATCCTTAAATAAAAGTTTGGCAATTTTTTCAAGGTAATTGTGACGAGTTTGTTCATCATTTACAGAGCCGTCAATAATTTTTATCTGGTCGTATAAATCGGAAGATAAATTTTTTTTAAGCTGCTCAATGTTCATTTTGTACCTGCTCATAAATATATTACGATAATCAATGGGCTATTGT
>JAJWCP010000040.1 GCA_021617435.1 Pseudomonadota bacterium | reverse complement strand
TAATAATCCTTAACCTCTTTTGAGTATTGATTTAAAATTTTATCATGCACTTTTTTATCGCCGCCGTACATACGATCTCTTTCGGCGTATAAAATAACCATTTCTTTGTTAAGGCGGGAGAGCAGTTCTTGATTTTGTTCGGCTTCCGGCTTTTCTTCTTCAGCAAATATACGCTGCATACAAATGCCGATTCTCGCTGCCATAATTTCAATGGCAGTGTCAACTTTAGCTAAAGTAACAGGGTCACTGTAATCTAATTCTTCATTTTTATCTTTTTCCATTTTTTTCCTCACTTACAAGCAATCCCTGCTTAAAAAACAGGGATTGTAACATTTATTTTTTAGCCGCCATAATTTTGAGCGCGTCTTCCAATGAAATTTCTTTGCCGTGCAATTCTTTCGGCAATGCGTAATTGGTTTTGCCGCACTTAATATACGGTCCGTACCTGCCGTTTGCGAGCAAAATGTCATTGCCGTCTTTATTTTTGCCTAAAACTTTGGCTTCCGGCTTGGCGGCAACGCCTTGCAAAATAGCGGCGGCGCGTTCGGCGGTAATGTTAAAAATGTTGTCATTGCCGGTTAATGAACGCGATTTTGTTCCCTGCTTAATATAAGGGCCGAATTTGCCGACATTCACTTCAATGCCGTTGCCCAAATCTTTCGGCAGGCTGATTAAGGTTACCGCCTGTTCAAAAGTCAGCTCTTCCGGTTTAATATTTTTCGGCAATGAGGCGCGCTTGGGCTTTTCGGTAGTGGCGGTGGCATCTTCACCCCATTGCACATACCAGCCGTAGGGGCCTTTTTTAAGATAAACGTTCAGGGTTTTATATTCGCCTAAAAGCTTGTCTTCCGGTCTTTCGGGTTTTGGTGCTTCCGCTGATTGCGTTTCTTCATCTTTAATGTCGGTCAAAGGCTTGGTATATTTGCATTCCGGATAATTTGAACACCCTAAAAAGGCGCCGAATTTGCCGAGTTTAACGCTTAAATGACCTTTGCCGCATTCCGGACACAAGCGCGAATCGGAGCCGTCGGCTTTAGCCGGAAACAGGTGATAAGCCAAAACCTCATCAATTTTATTAATAACGTCTTTAACCTGCAAAGGCTGAACGGCGTCAACGTTTTTAATAAACTTAGCCCAAAAACCGGCAAGCAGCTTTTTCCAATCCATTGTGCCGGCGGAAACGTCATCTAAAAATTCTTCCAACTGCGCGGTAAAGTCATATTCAACATATTTTTTGAAGTAGTTTTCCAAAAACACGGTAACGATTCGCCCGCGGTCTTCCGGTATAAAACGCAACTTTTCAACCCGAACATACTTGCGCTCTTGCAAAACCGCAATAATCGTGGCGTAAGTTGACGGACGCCCGATTCCGAGTTCTTCAAGCTTTTTAACCAAGCTGGCTTCGGTAAAGCGCGGCGGCGGCGTTGTAAAGTGCTGTTCGGGTTTAATATCACCTTTGTCAACAGCTTGTCCGTTTTCAACGTTCGGCAGCAGCTGATTGTCGTCATCGTCATCAGAATCATCTTTGCTTTCTTGGTATAATTTCAAAAAGCCGTCAAAAGCAATAACTTGTCCGTTGGCGCGGAGCAAAATTTGTTTATCGGCCGATTCCGAATCAATGGTGACGCGGTCAAGCACTGCCGGATTCATTTGGCAGGCAACCGTGCGTTTCCAAATCAGCTCATATAATTTGTGCGCGTCGGCGTCTAATTTGATTTCCATTTTTTTCGGAGTGTTCATTACATCGGACGGACGGATTGCCTCGTGCGCTTCTTGCGCATTTTTTGACTTGGTTTTGTATTCTTTGGCAACTTTGGGTAAATAAGCGTCGCCGAAATATTTTAAAATAGCGTCACGGCAGGCGGCAATTGCCTCTTTGGAAAGATTAACCGCATCGGTACGCATATAAGTGATAAAACCGTCTTCATAAAGTTTTTGCGCCACCTGCATGGTTTTTTTAGCTGAAAAACGAAGCTTGCGGGCAGCTTCCTGCTGCAAGGTTGAGGTGGTGAACGGCGGCGCCGGATAGCGATTGGCTTTTTTGCGTTCCACATTGCAAACCGTAAAGTTTTGCGCCTCAATTTTAGCTTGCGCGGCAAGCGCTTTTTTTTCTGTGTTTAAGTCAAATTTTTCAAGCTTTTTGCCGTCCAGATTAATCAGATGCGAGGGGATTAAAGCTTTTTCGGAAGTTTGTAAATCAACGTCAACCGTCCAGTATTCTTCCGGTTTAAATTTTTCAATTTCATTTTCGCGGTCGCAGATTAAGCGCAGCGCAACCGACTGCACTCTTCCGGCGGATTTTGACCCCGGAAGCTTGCGCCACAACACCGGCGATAAGGTAAATCCCACCAAATAATCAAGCGCACGGCGCGCCATGTAAGCTGAAACCAAATTATCGTCAATGGAACGCGGATTTTTGATAGCCTCCGTAACGGCTGATTTAGTAATTTCATGAAAAACAACGCGCTCAATTTTTTTACCGGCAATTTTTTTGCGTGCTGTAAGTTCTTCCAAAATATGCCATGCAATAGCTTCTCCTTCTCTATCAGGGTCGGATGCGAGAATAACGGTATCGCAGTCTTTTAATGCCGCAATAATATCATTAAGTCGTTTTTTGCCGCCGGGGCTTAATTCCCATGTCATATCAAAATTATGTTCCGGATTAACCGAGCCGTCTTTGCTTGGCAAATCGCGAATATGACCGAAACTGGCCAGCACTTTGTAATCTGCACCTAAATATTTGTTAATGGTTTTGGCCTTTGCCGGAGATTCTACTATCACTAATTTCATCGGTTTTTCCTGTTTTTTCTGTTTTTCAAAGCTAAGGTGCTACCGTTTATGCGTTCAATCACACCTTCAAGTTCCAGTTCTGTAATCATCATCATGGTTTGTTCGGCGTTGCCGCCACCGGTGCGGATAAGTTCGTCAATGCCGATTCCTTCCGGCGGTATCAGCGCGGTTAATGCTTCTGCATTGCTTTTTGTTTCCGCCGTGTCGGTTTGAGCGCAAATATTGTCATTTTTTTGCGGTTTGTCAAGAGGCTTTACCTTTGCGCTATGTAAAGTGTAATTTTTAATTTGCTGATTTTGCGTAAAAGTCAAAGTTTGCAAAATGTCATCGGCCGATTCGGTTAAAATTGCGCCTTCGCGGATAAGCTTGTTGGCGCCGGCTGAGCGTCCGTCAAGCGGCGAGCCCGGAACGGCAAAAATATCTTTACCCTGTTCAAGCGCGGTGCGAGCGGTGATTAGCGAACCCGAATTTAATGAGGCTTCAACCACCAAAGTTCCAACTCCTATGGCTGAAACCAAACGATTCCGTCGCGGAAAGTTGGCGGCTTGCGGCGTGGTGCCGAGTACAAATTCTGAAATTACGGCTCCTTGTTCGCAAATTTGTTCATACAAAGCATTATTTTCGGCAGGGTACGGAACGTCAACGCCTGTGCCCAAAACGGCAATGGTCGCGCCTTGTTGCTCTTTGGCATAAAGCGCTCCTTTGTGGGCGGCGGTATCAATGCCCCGCGCCATACCCGAGGTCACAATCACATCATTTTGAGTTAAGTCATAGGCAATTTTAGATGCAATTTTGCGCCCGTTTACCGTGGCATTGCGCGAGCCTACAATAGAAACCGTAAACGGATAATTCAAAATATCCGTACGCCCTTTAACAAACAAAATCGGCGGAGCATCATTAAGCTCGGCAATGTTTTGCGGATAAAGCTCATCTGTGCGGGCAATAATCGCAACCTTCAGCTGTTGAGCCTTTTTCAACACATACTCCGCGTCTTTTCGCGGGTATAAAAGTTGTTTTTCGGATAAATATTTCAGAGCCTCCGCGGCAGAGCCGTGTTTGTTCAAGAGCTTGTAAAAACTGACCGGCCCAATACCGTCAGAATTTATAAGTTGAATCCAATCAATAAGCTCTTGCTGTTTCACGATGCGCTACTTCTTTGCTTTTTTAAATGAAATTTTGCTTTCCTCGCCTTTAAGCAAACGAACAATGTTGGTATGATGCTTCAAAATTACCATTACCACAATAACAATGCAAAATACGGTGTAAATTTGCGGTAGGGTAAAAAAGGCAATAAACGGAACCGCAAGCGCGGCGGTTAAAGCTGAAAGTGAAGAATAGCGGAATATAATCGCCATGGTAAGCCAAATGCCTAACGCGGATAAAGCAAGCTGCCAATGTATTATGAGCAATAAGCCAAACGCTGATGAAACGCCTTTGCCGCCCTTAAATTTTAACCAAACCGGAAACATGTGCCCGATAATTCCGCACAAGCCGGCAAGCATAGCGGCTAAGACTGCGGTTGAAGCCGGCATGCCGAATATAAAGCAAAATTCATTCGGAACCAACTTTTCCGCCAAATAGGCGGCGAAACCGGCTTTAAATGCGTCTAAAATAACGGTAAGAAGAGCCAGAGTTTTGTTGCCGGTGCGCAGCACATTGGTGGCGCCGATGTTGCCTGAACCGATTTTGCGAATATCGCCGTATCCGGCCAAGCGGGTTAAAACCAAACCGAATGGAATTGAACCGAGCAAATATCCGCCCACGGCGCATAAAATAAAAATTACGGTAAAACTCATGTTTTTCTCCTTATGCTTTTAATATTATCGTCACTATAAACACAATATCAGTTTAATTTCAATCATTTTATCAATTTTACTATAAATTGTTAACCTCTTGCAAAAATGTGGTGACAAATGCGTTAAATTAGGTCAATATAAAACAAATTATAAAGAAAGGTGCGTTTCATGAAGCCTCAATATAAACGAGTTTTGCTCAAACTTTCGGGCGAAGGTCTGATGGGCGATAAAGAGTTTGGCGTTTCGCCGGAAGTGGTATCGTCTTTGGCGGAGCAGATAAAACAAATTCATAAGCTTGGCACGGATGTTTGCATTGTTATCGGCGGCGGCAATATTTTTCGTGGCGCCAAAGAGGCGGCTAAGGGCATTGACAGAAGCGTCGCCGATCAAATCGGCATGCTCGCCACGGTTATGAACTCGCTTTTTTTGCAAGACGCTTTAATTAAAACCGGAGTTTCGGCTAAGGTAGTGTCGGGTTTGCGTATGCCGCAAGTTTGTGAAGACTATTCGTACCGTAAAGTAATGTCGTATTTACAAAATCGTGAAGTGGTGATTTTTGCCTCCGGAACCGGCAACCCGTATTTTACCACCGATACCGGCGCGGCTTTGCGCGCGGCGGAAATGGGCTGCGATGCGCTGTTAAAGTCCACACAGGTTGACGGCGTTTATGACTCCGACCCGCGCTGTAATTCGTCTGCCAAACGCTTTGACAGTCTGTCTTATGATGAAGTTATAAAAAAAGAACTGAAAGTTATGGATATTTCTGCAGTTGTGCTTGCTAAAGAAAATAAAGTGCCGATAATTATATTCAATCAACATGAAGGCGACGCCCTGCTGAAAGCGGTGTGCGCCCATGGAAAGTTTACAATAATCAAATAGAAAACAGAGGAAAATATGTCTGATTTTAACACAATTAAAAATGATACAAAGGCCAGAATGGATAAGACTCTGGAATCTTTGCGCGCTGATTTTGCTGGGCTTCGCGCCGGACGCGCTCATGCCAGCCTGCTTGACGGCATTATGGTTGAAGCTTATGGCAACTTAACCCCGATTTCGCAAGTCGGGACGGTTAATGTGCCTGACCCGCGCACTTTGTCAGTCAGTGTTTGGGATAAAAGCTTGGCTAAAGGCGTTGAAAAAGCTTTGCGAGAATCTGACTTGGGTTTAAATCCGGTTTCGGACGGAACTTTAATCCGTATTCCGATTCCTCCGCTCAGCGAAGAGCGTCGCAAGGAATTAAGCCGTATTGCCGGAAAATACAGCGAACAAAATAAAGTTGCCATCCGTAATATTCGCCGCGATGCTTTAGATGAAATTAAAAAACTCAAGAAAGATAATCTGATTTCTGAAGATGACGAAAAAAGATTTGAAAATGAAGTGCAAAAGCTGACCGATGAATCGGTCCGCAAGATTGATGAAATGCTTGCTGCTAAAGAAAAAGACATCATGCAGGTGTAGGAGGCAGTGACGCGTAATCAGTTAAATCACATCGCCATTATTATGGACGGTAACGGACGTTGGGCAACTAAGCGAGGCTTGCCGCGTGCTGCCGGTCATAAAAAAGGAGCGGAAGTTGTTGTTGAAATTGCCAAAGTTGTTAAAGAACTTGGTGTTAAATACCTTACGTTGTACGCTTTTTCTACTGAAAATTGGAAGCGCAGTCCGGAAGAAATCGGCGCTTTAATGCAGTTGCTAAGGCAATATCTTGATAAAAACTTCAAAGAGCTTGAGCAAAATGACGTGAAAATCCGCTTTATCGGCGAAAGATATATGCTTGATGCCGATATTGTTGAAAAAATGGAACGGCTTGAAAAAAATACGGCTGAAAATAAAAGTCTTATCTTACAAATTGCTTTAAGTTACGGCTCGCGTCAGGAAATATTAAATGCGGTTAAAAAGTTGGCGGAGCGTGTGAAAAATGGTGATATGCTGTTAAAAGATATTGATGAACAGGCTTTTTCTGATATGCTGTATACTACCGGCGTTCCTGATCCGGATTTGCTGATTCGCACTAGCGGAGAGCAACGCATCAGTAATTATTTGCTTTGGCAAATTGCGTACAGCGAATTGTCTTTTACTACGACATTGTGGCCTGATTTTACTAAAGAAGAGCTTGAAAGTATAGTTAAAAATTATCAAACGAGGGAGAGAAGATATGGTAAAGCTTAAAAAAACAACATCAAAGGAGTCTAAGGGACTCAGTCCATTTGTAACACGAACTATAACGGCTTTGGTGATGTTGCCGGTGGTTATCGGCGCTTTATGGCAAGGTTATCCTTTTGTTGACGTTTTGGCTTTAACTGTTGGTGTTTTGCTTTCATGGGAATGGGCCAACATGGTTCTTAACCGTACTTCCGGCGCTTATTTAAGCGCTTATGCAATATCGGTTGCTGTTGCTTTGCTTGTTTATGATGCGACGGTTGTCGCGGCAACTATTTTGTTTGCCTCGTTATATGTTTGGTTTAAGGCTCGCAAAGAAAAAAATCGCTATTTGCTTACTTTGGGAGTGCCGTATATTTCCGTCGGGGTCGGCTCTTTAATATGGATTTATCACAATATCTTTATTTACCACCCGTATGATTTTTATATGACTTTGTGGTTTTTCTTGATGGTTTGGTCAATGGATATAGGCGGTTACATCGTCGGCAGCAATCTTAAAGGACCTAAACTTGCTCCTAAAATCAGTCCGAATAAAACGTGGTCTGGTTTGATTGGCGGCATTTTGCTGGCAGCTGCCGTAAGTATGCTTTATTTCTATGTGTTGTCTTTTGCCGGTGTGGTCAGAAGCGAATATCAGTTCCAAATGTTTTATGCTTGCCTTGGCGGTTTAATTGCCGGTGTTTCACAAATCGGTGATTTAATTGAATCGGCTATCAAACGGCACTTAGGATTAAAAGATTCAAGTAACCTTATTCCGGGGCACGGCGGCGTATTTGACCGTGTTGACGGCTTAATTTTTGTTGCTCCGTTTGTTTATTTGTTGTTTGCTTATGTGTTGCCTTATTAATCAGAATGGTGATAAATTATGGAATGGGTGCTTAATACAATTTACTATGTCGTGCCGTTTTTAATTTTGCTCGGCATTTTGGTTTTTGTGCATGAGTTCGGACATTTTTTAATTGCCCGCATGGTTGGTGTGCAGGTAAGCGCTTTCTCAATCGGTTTTGGTAAAGAACTGTGGGGGCGCAAAGACAAAAAAGGCACTTATTGGAAAATTTCAGCAATACCGCTTGGCGGTTACTGCCAGTTCTTAGGCGATGCTGATGCTTCTTCAAGCACGGCGGATGGCGCTGTCCATGAATTAAGCGATGAAGAAAAAAAGAAAGCTTTTCCTTTTCAAAATCCGTTTAAAAAATTAGCGATTGTTATTGCCGGTCCGGGGTTTAACTACCTGTTTGCTGTTTTGCTTTATGCCGGATTATTTTTTGCTTTCGGTAAAATCACGATTCCGCCGATTGTCGGCGAAGTTATGCCTGAGGGCGCGGCAGCGCAGGCGGGGATTATTGCCGGCGACCGCATTATCTCAATTAACGGCGAGCAGATAAATTCATTCGCCGATATTTCGCGTGAAGTTGCAATGGCGGCTGATTATGAGGTTAAATTGGAAGTTAAACGCGGCAATGAAATGCTGACATTTGCCTTTACACTCACCGAGCTTGAAACTGGTGACGATACCGGCGCTAAAAACAAACAGTTTATGCTGGGTGTTAAATCTGTTTCGGCTATTGAAATGTCGCATGAAAAAGTTTCATTGCCTCAAGCGGTGGTTATGGGCGCTAATGAAGTTTGGGATGTTACCGTTACCACCTTGCGCGGCGTCGGGCAAATGATTACCGGCAAGCGCGGCGGTGAAGACATCGGCGGCGTTATCCGTATTGCCGAGATGACCGGCGACATCAGCAAAACTCATAGCGTTGTTGAATTTATTGTATTTATGGCGCTGCTGTCGGTTAATTTGGGGCTGATTAACCTCTTTCCGATTCCGGTGCTTGACGGTGGGCACATTGTGTTCTTTTTAATTGAGATTATTACCGGTCGCGAGGTAAATGAAAAAGTAAAAGAATATTTGTTCCGTATAGGGTTGGCGTTGTTGTTGGCTTTAATGGTTTTTGCCACTTGGAATGATATTGTTCATCTTATAAACCGCTGGTTTAATTAAAAACAAGGAAAAGTAAATGAAAAAAATACTGATAATAACTTTGTTAACGTTTTGCGTTTTAGGTTTTGAGGCAAAAGCTGCCGATTTTTATTTGCGAGACGTTAAAGTTGATGGTTTGCAACGGGTTGAAAAGGAAACCGTGCTTTCGTATTTGAGCATTAAGCATGGTACTAACGTATCGCAAGACGCGTTAGATGCCGCATTTAAAAACTTGTATGCGACCGGTTTGTTCTCGGATATAAAAATGGAAACCACTGATGATGGACTGCTTATCATTAAGGTTGATGAAAATCCGATTGTCGGTCAGCGCGCTTTTGACGGTAACAAAAAACTTGATGATAAAGTTTTGGAAACAGAAGTTCAGAGCGCTCCGAACAGTATTTACAGCCAAGCCAAAGTTCAACAAGATGTTCAGCGTATTTTAGACGTTTATAAAAGAGCAGGGCGCTATGCGGTTGAAGTAGAACCGAAAATTATTAAGCGGGCTGAAAACCGCGTTGATTTGATTTTTGAAATTGACGAAGGCCCGGAAGCCAAAATCGCTAAAATAAACTTTTTCGGCAACACTCATTATTCGTCACCTGATTTGCAGGAAGTGTTAATGAGCAAAGAAAGCCGTTGGTATCGCATTTTTTCAAGCTCTGAAAATTACGATGCCGAAAAAATGAATTATGACAAAGAACTTTTGCGCCAGTTTTACAATCAGCGCGGATATGCTGATTTCAGAGTAGTGTCGGCAATTGCGGAATTGGCTCCGAACAAAAAATCGTTTATTTTAAACTTTACCTTAGATGAAGGTTTGCGTTACAAAATCAGTAAGGTTGATGTTGAATCCGCAATTTCGGAAGTTCCGCTTGACGCGCTTAAAAAAGAAATTACCTTTAAGGCCGGCGATTGGTATAATTCATTGCAGATTGAAAAGTCAGTTTCAGGCATTACCGACGAGCTTGGCAAAAAAGGGTTTGTTTTTGTTGATGTTGAGCCGATTTTGAGCCGCGACGCCGAAAATTCAACCATTGCCGTTACATTTAAAATTAAAGAAGGCGAGCGCATTTTTGTAAACCGCATTAATATTTCCGGCAACACCAGAACCTTAGATGAGGTTATCCGCCGCGAGTTTCGCTTAGATGAAGGCGATGCGTTTAACGTTTCCAAAATCAAGGATTCGCGCCGTAACATTGAAAACTTAAATTACTTCAGCAAAGTTGACATTCAGTCGGTTCCTGTCAATAACAGCAAAGCGGATATTAACGTTAATGTTGAGGAAAAATCAACCGGATACTTTAATATCGGCGTTGGTTATTCCACCGTTGACGGCGCCTTGGTACAAGCCGGCGTAACCGAAAACAACTTTCAGGGCAAAGGTCAGCGTTTAAGCGTTGATGCCAGTGTTTCGGAACGTTCAAACGATTATTCGGTCAGCTTCACCGAACCGTATTTCTTGGGACGTCGTTTAAGTGCCGGTGCCGATGTGTTTTACAATGACTCCAGTTATCAGGACGAAAGCTCATACACTAACTCAAGCGTTGGCGGTCGCGGTCGTTTAGGTTGGAATTATACTGATGACTTATATCAGGTTGTTCGTTATACTTTACGCCGTAATGAAATTAAAAACATCAAAGATTATGCCTCGTATTATATTAAAAAAGAAAAAGGCTCCAGCACTTCTTCCGAGCTTGGCCAAACTTTAATTTACGATAAACGCGATAGCGCAATCAGCACTAAAAACGGATATTATTTGTCATTCGGCAATGATATTTCCGGTCTTGGCGGTGATGAAAAATACTTAAAATTTGATGTCAAAGCCTACAAATTTTTAACTTTAGCCGATTATTGGACTTTTAAGTTTTATGCCAACGGCGGTTATGCGGTCGGTTACGGCGGCGAAGAAGTTCGCTTGTCAGAGCGTTATTATTTGGGCGGCAACACCTTGCGCGGTTTTGAATTTGGCGGTATCGGCGCTCGCGATAAATCTACTGATGATTCGCTTGGCGGTAACTGGGTTGCCTATGGCGGAACGGAGCTTGCTTTCCCCATCGGACTTGATGAAGTTGGCATTCGCGGGCGTACCTTCTTTGATATCGGTATGATTGGTAAGCCTGATGATATTAATACCGCGTTGGTTGAATATTCGTCTAAGCCGCGTGCTTCGGTCGGCTTTGGCTTTGAATGGCTTTCGCCGATGGGTAAAATTGATGTTGACTTTGGTTTCCCGGTCATGAAGGAAGACTATGATAAAACCGAAGTATTCCGCTTGAATTTTGGTACCAGTTTATAAACAAGAGGAGTAAAATATGGTAGATAAAAGCTTTTATAAAAACAACGGTCCCTTTACTTTGGCGCAGATTACCGAAATTACCGGAGCCGAGTTAGTTAACACGGCTAAAGGCGCTGAAACCGTAAATGATATTGCCACCATGGAAAAAGCCGGCATTAACGAAATTTGCTTTTTTTACGACCGCAAAGCCAAAGAAAAAGCGGTTAATATTAAGGCCAAGGCCTGCATTACCAATGAAGATTTGCAAAGCTGGATTCCGCATGATGTTATTGTTTTGATTTCTTCCGACCCTAAGTTGGCGTTTTTGAAACTAAATCAGGCTTTTTATTCTGAATTTGCGCCGGAGAGCGGTGTTGACTCACGCGCCGTTATTCACGCCAACGCTAAAATCGGCAAAAATTGCTATGTCGGACCGCATGCCGTAATTGAAGAAAATGTTTCGCTTGGCGATAACTGCCGCATTGAGGCTAATGCGGTTATTTGCCGCGGTTGCCAAATCGGTAACAACTGCCGTATCGGGGTTGGCGCTTATGTTTCATATTGTATTATGGGCAATGATTGTTATATTTACAATGGTGCCCGTATCGGCTCAGATGGTTTTGGTTTCAACACTGTTGCCGGCAGGCATGTTCGCATACCGCAACTTGGCAGAGTTATTATCGGTAATGATGTTGAGGTCGGCGCTTGCGCGTGTATTGACCGCGGCGCATTAGACGATACTGTTATCGGCGATGGCTGCCGCATAGATAATTTAGTGCAGGTAGCTCATAATGACAAATTAGGTCGCGGTTGCGTGCTTGTTGCTCAAACTGGAATAGCCGGAAGTTGTACCTTTGGCGATTATGTGGTTTGCGGTGGGCAGACCGGCTTTGCTGACCATTTGATGGTCGGAACCGGCGCTCAAATTGCGGCGCAATCCGGCGTTATGCGTGATATTGAGCCGGGTGCGGTGGTAATGGGCTCGCCGACTGTTCCGTTCAAAGACTTTATGCGCCAAGTTGCGTTT
>JAJWCP010000039.1 GCA_021617435.1 Pseudomonadota bacterium | reverse complement strand
CAATTTATCAAAAATTCCAAAGGGAAGTTTTCCTTTGGAATTTTTTGTGCATTTTATAAAGGAGTAAAACGATGAGTAAACTTACAAATGATGAAATCAACAAACTGATTGAAGAAGAAACAATAGGAGTAGATAATATCTACGTTGAAAATAATAAAAAATATACCAGTATACCTCGCGATGCCTCATCAAGATTTAATTTTTTAGTAAAAGAAAATATAGATGATTTGATGAAAGAAATTAAAAAAGGACATAGAAGAACTTGGCGTGTGCTTCCTGATGGTAAAGATAAAATACGTTTACAGGATTTGGATTTCCCATCTGATGCTATTATTGAATTAGGAAAAGATGAGGATGGTAACCGGAATATGAAAATCAAAACAGCAATGGGAGGTTATTCGTATAAAATTACCGAGCGTCCGAATGACAATTCAGAAGTTGTTTTTGAAGGACCGGTTAATGCTTTGCTTAATCAAAATTTGATTCCGCAAATGACTTATGTCCCTGGAACTTTACAAGGTCAATTTTATGATAATAAAACAGGAAAAAACTATACAGAGTATATGAATATGTCTATGTATGGAATGCTTCGGCGGCTAAAGAATGGTGGATATAGCTGTTCTGAAGCTGTTGTTTTACGAGATTCACTTTTCAAAAAATATGAAGATGATACTTGGAAAGCTTTTGATGAATTAAGCAAAGCTATTAATCCACAAGATTTATATGGCTATAATATTAATGCAAAATTTAACAATGAAATTGATTTTTTGCCTCAATATAATACACCAAATCTTCAAAATATCAAATATGAGCAAGCACGCAGGGATATGGAAAAGGGATTTAAAATATATACCGATATGCGAAAGAAACGTATTAAAGAACGTTTAGAGGCAGTGAAAACTCGTAGAGAAGAGGCGGTTAGTGGGGCGGTTGTGGCAGATGAGATTGCCGGAAAACGTCGGAGCGGCGAAATTAAAGAGCCGGTAACGCCTGAAAAAGGCAATAAATTATCCGCTGAAATTCAGGCTAAAATTAAAGATATGAAAGGCAATACAAAAGACTAATATTTTAATATTTCACGAGCACCGGAATCTGTTGGTTCCGGTGCTTTTGCTTATGCGGATCAGCGCTGTGCATGAGTCAGCTAAATAAAAAATTTTATAAACCGGAGCGGAAGATATTAATACCGTTTTTTAGATTTTTAATGATGTTGCTAAGCGGTTTGTGTTGAGGCGTTTTTTGTTCTGCGCTGAAAATGTAGCCATAACTGACCGGAGCGCTTAGGCGAATCGCTGAGTTTGCTAATTTTACAGCTCTTTTTTGTTTGTAGTTTTTAATATCGGTTTTGCCGTTGTAGCCTAATTCTTTTAAGAATGCCGGTAAAACACTGCGATAAGTATCGCGCTTGTCACGGAAAATGATGTTATTCCAAAACTCTTGAAATTTGGGATTTTTAATTACATCGTGCTTAAAAATTACAAAGCGTCCGTTATCTTCAGAGTTGTGGCTGTATTTTTCCGTTAAGCTCCAAAAATCATAATTTTGCAATTTAAAATATGCGGAAAGATTTTGCAGGTGAGCGAGTGTGGCATAGGTTTTGTCATTGCAAAACACAACCTCATCATATTGCAGTAAATTTTGCCAGCCGTAATGATAAATTAAATATTGCCAGGATCCGAAATCATTGCCGTTGTGGATTACCGAATCGGCGTAAACCGTATAATCTTGCAGTTTTTGCAACTCAGATTTTGGGATTGCGCCATTTGAAAGATAATAAACTTCGCCGGTTTTGGCTAAGGTTTGCACCAGATAAACTGTGTAATCGTTAAGAATTTTTTGATTATTATATCCGGCTACAAGGTATACTCTGCTCATTTTATTCTCCTGCATTTTGAGGAGATATAAGCAAGAGCTTGATTATTTAAACCTTGTAGCCGGATTTATCAGCAAAAATAAAACTAATTATTTAACTTCGTCAGGGTCACGCAATACATAACCTCTGCCCCAAACGGTTTCAATATAGTTTTTACCGCCGGAAATGTCTTCAAGCTTTTTGCGCAATTTGCAAATAAACACGTCAATGATTTTAAGTTCAGGCTCATCAATTCCGCCATATAAGTGGTTTAAAAACTGGTCTTTGTTTAAGGTTGAACCTTTGCGCAATGAAAGCAATTCCATAATGCCGTATTCTTTGCCGGTTAAGTGTAACGGCTTGCCGCTGACGGTAACGGTTTGTGTATCTAAGTTAACTTCAACTTCACCAGTTTTAATGATGGAGTTGGAGTGCCCTTTAGAGCGGCGCACAATCGCTTGAATACGGGCTAAAAGCTCGGCCTTATCAAAAGGTTTGGTTAAATAGTCATCGGCACCATATCCTAACCCCTTAACTTTTTTATCAGGCTCAGATAAACCGGATAAAATCAGCACCGGAGTGTTGACTTTGGCGTTGCGCAGGCTTTTAAGAACTTCATATCCGTTCATGTCAGGCAACATTAAGTCAAGAATAATGATGTCATAATCATACAATTTGCCGATTTCCAGACCGTCTTCGCCCAAGTCAGTGGCGTCAACAATCATGCCCTCTTTTTTGAGCATGGTTTCAATGCTTTGCGAAACGGCGTAATCATCTTCAACTAACAGCACTCTCATCTTTTTATCCTTCCGTTGTTTTTTAACAATGATGTTAATACTATAACGCCATATTTTTTATTTGTGAATCATTTTAAACGCCTGTTAACAATTATTAACAAGAAATTTTTATTTTAGAGCTAATATGCTGAAAATTAATGATATTTTTATAAAGCAAAAATGCTATTGCGCCTTTTCAAGCACTTTCATACCGGCAAGATAGGTGTTTAGGAGCAATTCGCACAAAGTTTTTTTGTTAATTTTGGTAAAGCTGTCTAATGTGTCGGTGGTTAAAAAAGAGCTTAATGAAAACAATGATAGCCACAAAATTTGCAATGAAAGCAGGCGTTCCGGCAACGGAATTTCGGGAAACAGCGCCTTAAATGAGCTTTCAACCAGTTGGGTGATTTGTACCACGCGGCGCAGATAAACTTTTGAAAAGTGGCGGTTGTTGTTTAAAAGGTGAAAGTTATGTACCAAAAACCACAGATTTTTATTTTCAAGCACAAAATTGATAAACTCGCGCGCATATAAATTAAGCCGCTGATAAGGTGTGCCTGAAGCTTGTAAATGCGCCAGGCGGATATACAAGCTGTCTAAAGTCAGGTAATTTTGAATTAAGATAAAATTATCCATGTTGCCGAACTGATTGTAAATGGTGCCGACCGAGTAACCAGAAGCCTCAGAGAGTTTGCGCGCGGTTAAAAATTCAGCGCCTTTTTCTTGAATCAGTTCACGACCTTTGTTGACTAAAATTTCTTGAATATTATCTTTATTCATGGTTGATTCTTATATCTAAATTAACAAATTTGCGTTACTATAACAGAAAAATGAACAGTGTTCAACTTTTTTTCTTCAATATGCAAAAGGAGAAGATTTATGAAAAAAATATGCCGGTTTTTAGTGGCTATGGGGGTTTTGGCTTCCGGCTCGGCAATGGCAGAAGAGGGCTTTTTCGGTGATTTGTTGGTTTCAGGCAAAATGAAACAAGATGCGGTGAGCGAATCGGGGCAAACGGAAGCGGGTAAAATTTTAGAAAGCCGCCCGACCGCGCTGAAAATTAAACCCGTCAGCAAGCAGATTGAAAAAGTGCAAGATGTTAAGCCTCAGACTATTTATACTCCGGCTCCGTTTGGTTTAAGTTGGTTGGCGCCTCGCAAAGATATTGAAGACTTAAAGGTTTATTTAACTCCGATTGAACTCAAAGACACGCCGGAAACATATAAAGCAATTAATTTGCCCAAATCGGTATCTGATTTTAAGGAAGTTGATATAAGTTTTGGCGATAATAACCAGTTGTGGCGGATTATTGCTTACGGCAAGCCGCAACAAGATGACACTTCGGCAAGCAAGGGGTTGAAGCTTTACAAGCAATATTACCAGATGTTGGCTAAAAAATACGGTAATGCTCAGCAGTTTTATACACCGGCGGCGGTTGATGTTGATGAAACTGACACAGACGGTAATGTTATATCCCGCAAAGTTGAAATGCCGCTTGGCGCGGAAGGATTTTTGCAAAAACTGGTAAGCGGCGAAGCGACTTTGTACGCAACTTTTGAAAACGGCAAAACCGGCGTAACCTTGGCGCTGTATGCGGACGGCGATGAGCAGACTTATATTGTGGTTGATTATAAAGATTTGCAAGCTGGCAAACAGAAACTTGAAGATATTTATGACGCGTTGTAAAGGAACTTAAATGATGAAAAAGGTTAGTTTTTGCGGAATATCCGGCAGCGGCATGAGCGCATTGGCGCAGGTTTTGAACGCAAGAGGAATAAATGTGCGCGGTTCGGACAGAAGTTTTGATAATGGTAAAGATGAGGCGAATCGCAAGGCTCTTGAAGATGTCGGAATTAAAATTTTTCCGCAGGACGGCTCCGCGATTACAGATGATTTAGACTGCCTCTTTGTTTCAACCGCGGTGGAAGATACCATTCCAGATGTTAAAGCGGCAAAGACAAAGCATATCGCTATTAAAAAACGTTCAGATTTGCTTGCGGAAATTTTTAATCAATCACGTTACGGAATTGCGGTAGGCGGAACTAGCGGTAAAACCACTTTAACCGCGATGATAGGTTTTATTTTGGATAAATTAGGCAAAAAACCGTTGGTTATTAACGGAGGATTGCTCAAAAATTACGCCAATCAGGCGGGTATCCCGAATGTGATATTAAATGACGGCGATATTTGCGTGGCGGAGGCTGATGAAAGCGATGGCTCGGTTGAAAAATATGTGCCGTATGTGGCGGTGGTTAATAATATTACGATAGACCACAAAGAAATCAGCGAACTTAAAAAATTGTTTGCCGATTTTGTGCAAAAAGCAACCGGCGGCGCGGTGATTAATGCCGATTGCGTTAATTCGCAATGTTTGAAAGATTGCAATCCGCATATTAAAACTTTTTCGGTTAAAAATCCACAGGCTGATTTTTACGCTTCAGGCATTAAGCCTTTACCGCATGGCATAAGCTATGATTTAAGTGGCAAAACGTTTACTTTGCAGATAATCGGCGCTTTTAACGTGGCTAATGCGATGGCCGCGATTGCCGCCTGCTCATATTTGGGGGTTGATAAATTTGCAGCGGCAAAAATTTTGCAAGATTTTACCGGTACCAAAAGGCGCTTAGATGTTATCGGCACCCGCGGCGGTGTTACCGTAATTGATGATTTTGCGCATAATCCCGATAAGGTTTTGGCTTCAATGCGGGCATTACGCGATTACAGCGGCAGGTTGCTGGTTATGTTTCAGCCGCACGGTTTTTCGCCGATGCGCATGATGGGTAAACAAATTATGGAAAGCTTTGCTAAGACCATGCAGGCTGATGATTGCTTGTTTATGCCGGAAATTTATTATGCCGGAGGGACGGTTACTCGCGATATTTCATCGGCGGATTTAATCAAATATGCCGCTGAGCTTGGGGTTAACGCTGAATTTTACCAAACCAGAGACGAGATAAAAAATAAGCTGATAGCAATGGCAAAACCAGGCGACCGAATCGTGATTATGGGAGCCAGAGATAATACTTTGCCAGATTTTTGCCATAGCATTTTAGAAGGGGTAACAGCATGACGTTATTACGCGCGGGCGATAAAATAGCCTTGGTGGCGCCATCGGGCTTTATTGAGCCGGAATCATTAAAAACCGGCGCGGCTTGGCTTGAAGCGCAAGGTTTTGAGCTTGAGCTCATGCCGCACGTGTTTGCGCGCCGTTATTATATGGCAGGCACGGATTTTGAGCGGGCGAATGATATTAATGAAGCATTTGCTCGCCCTGATATTAAAGCGTTGTTTTGTGTGCGCGGCGGGGCGGGAAGCTCTAAAATTTTGCCGTATGTTGATTACGCAACTGTTAAAAAGAATCGCAAGCCGGTGTTCGGGTTAAGCGATGCAACAGCCTTGCAAAACGCCTTGTTTACTTGCAGCGGTAATGTCTCATACACCGGATTTCTGCCGATTTTTGACTTTAAGAGCGGCGTGCTTGATGCAAAAATAAATCAATCGCTGAATATGGTTTTTGCCGGTAGGGAGCAAAAAGCAAGCGGCGGTAAATGTTTAAATTCAGGCACTGCGCAAGGCGTTATGGTCGGCGGTTGCTTGAGCGTGCTTAATTATCTATGCGGAACGCCGTATTTTCCGTCATTGCAGGGCAAAATTCTGCTGATTGAAGATGTGGGCGAAAAAACATATCGGATTGACCTGATGCTTAATCAGCTTAAAGCGCAAAAAGATTTTGCAGGCTTAAATGGTATTGTATTCGGGCAGTTCTTAAATTGCACAGAAGCTGATGAGGGTGACGGCTCTGTTGCGGAAATTATTGCTGATTTTGCGCAAGAGTTGGATATTCCGATTATAACGGATTTTTCATACGGGCATATTGCCAGCCGCTATGTATTGCCGATTGGTAAAAAAGTTTGTTTAAATGCCGATGAAACGGAGCTTGTTTATTAAAACACAAGGTTTAGCACATATTTTAAGTTTTGCAGATTAAGCCGGTTGATTAAGTCAAAATACAACGATACACCTTCCCAACCGCGGCTGTTGAAAGCAAGTATACTGCCGATAACCCACAAATTGGCAGAGGGGAGAAACATCCAACAAAATTTATACGATACTTTGGGCAAATCAGTTTGTTTGTCATGAATTTGAGAGCCGACAGTATCAGTATGATAGCCCAGAAAATAGCCTAAAATTCCGTTCATAATCAGGTTAGAAGGCAAAAAGCCCATAATAACCATATAAATTGACGCAAATAGCGGAAAAAAGTATGGAGCAATTATGATGAGCCAGTTCCCTTCGCCTTTAAAGCCCATTTCGCCGCCGCTGTTATCAGGGTCAAGCCGTATATGGTCAACTTTATGAAAGGTAATGAGGGCAAAAAAGGAGTGAGTTAGCTCATGGGCGATAATCTGCATGGAAGTTTTAACTGACGAATCGGCCATGGTGCGGGCGATAAAATACATGAAAAATCCGGCGATGAGGGCTAAATATTTAAATGACGCGAATGAAAAAAAATCAACGGACATGCAAAGCGCCGGCAATGAGAGCAGCATATAAACCGCTATCGGCCATTTAAACAGATTGATGATTTTATCTAAAGTTGCAGACATGTTTTTCCTTTCAGAGCCATAATATACAACCGTCTAAATCATATTTCAGCAATTTTTGCATTCTATTAACATTTACTTTAAAAACAACTTGACAATCGGCGGAAAAAACTAACACTGAATATAAAATTTAAAAAGTGAGAGTGTTATGAATAAATATGAACAAATGGTGGCGGAATGCCATAAGGCGATGGAGTGCGCCATTAACGAGCCGTTTACGGCAGATTTGCTAACCTTGCGCAAGCGGCTAATTAATGAAGAAACCGCAGAGCTTAATGCGGAAATTGATAATTTGATTGAGGAACTGAACAGTAGCGGCAAAGTTCAAAAAGAATCGGTGCTTAAAATGTATAAAGAGCTGGCTGATTTGCAATATGTGGTCAGTGGCATGGCTGTTTGTTTCGGAATTCCGCTTGAAGAAGTGTTTAAACGCGTGCATGAAAGCAATATGTCTAAACTGGTTGACGGCAAACCTTTAAAACGCGCGGACGGCAAATTTTTGAAAGGCCCGAATTATAAAAAGCCGGATTTAACCGATTTATATTAAAAAACAATAAAAAAGGCACTGCGTTTTAATTGCAGTGTCTTTTTTATTGTTTTTTTGTAGCTAGACATTTATGTCTTGCCAAGAATCTATGCTTGGATCGATTCTTATTTCATATAGTATCTCATGCAGTTCTTGCGATGTTGTTGAAACAGATGAAATACCATTACTGCTAATCCGCATAGAGCAGGTAAGCAAGTATCTTTTGGTTAAGGTGCCTTTTTCTCTGTCGGCTACCTCATCTATAAATTTGAGCTCAAGCGGCAGTATTTCCACTTCTGGGTATGCGGTTGGCATGTTGTTTCCGTCAATTTCGGCTCTATCAAGAGCAAAAAAGACCGGAACCGAAAGATCATCATTAAATTTAAAGCTGTAATGCATACAGTAATGGGTGGTAACAATACCGTCAGCGTTTTGCTCACAGTTTTTGATGTATGCCCATGCTTTATCTGAAACAGCTTTAAATTTCAGATTGTTAATGTCTGAATTAATAACCACCGGCTTGCTCATAACCGAATCAACAGCCGCTGCATACGGAAGATCAATGCGGTATGTTTCTTGGTTATATACCAATGAGCTGGTGTAATAACCATCATGTGCCACAATTTCTTTTTTCCCCTCAGGCAGCCGTTCCGCGGTAGAGTAATCTTTGTTGCAAGCTGTAATAAGCATCCCGCTTATCATCAGCAAAAAATAATGTTTTTTCATAATTTATTGTTTATGTTTTTATAATAATTGTGTGATTAAGTATTAATATATGCCTTTTTATTATTTTTGTCAAAGTAAAAAAAGACGACCTTTTGAAGTCGTCTTTAGATTAAATTTATTTTTTGTTTCCGTAGAATTGCGTTTCTGAAGATACGGAAGTATCGCCCTGATGGATAACAATCTGCTGGAAGGGAATTTCAATTCCTTCTTCCATAAAGCGGCGGTTAATTTCATAGCGCAACTCGCTCGGAATGTTCCACCCGACCCAAATGTTGCTTGAATAGCAACGCAATTCAAAATCAAGCGAACTGGAGCCGAAATCTTTGAAAATAACGTACGGCGCCGGAGTTTTTAAAACTTTTTTGTTATTGCGGGCGCACTCTAACAAAATGTCGGTTACTTTATTTACGTCGGTACCATAGGCGACTCCGACGCTTACGGCTTGTCGGGTCCAATTATTGCCGTGGGTTAAGTTGATTAGTGCCGATGAAATTAAAGTGGCGTTAGGAATAATAACGCTGGTTTTTTTGAAGGTTTCCAATTCGGTTGAACGAATATTGATTTGCTTAATTTGTCCTTCTTCACCATTAAAGACAACCCAGTCGCCGACTTTTACCGGGCGTTCAAACAAAATGATGATACCGGATACAAAATTGTTGAAAATGTTTTGTAATCCGAAACCGATACCAACGGATAACGCACCGGCGATAACGGTAAGGCTGGTTAAATTGCCACCCATGACGATAATGGCGAGTAATGAGGCAATGACAAAGCCGACAAAGCTAAACCCTGATGATAATGAGTGTTTAATTCCTTCATCAATGTCAAGTTTGGCAAAAACGTTGTTGGTTAAATTGTTTTTTAAGACCTTCATCAGCGCAAGCGAGCCGAAAAATACGACAATGCCTAAAATTATGGCAATTAACGAAATACGTACGCCGCCGATGCTGAAACCGAACAGAATTTTTTTCACCATGTGCAAAATTAAATCGCCGGATACGCCCCATAAGTTCAAAAATATAAAAATAAAAAACATGGCGAGCAACGGAGTTAAAATTAAGCTTAAGCCAAAGTTAATTTTGGTTAAAATCTTGCGGCGCATCTTAAAGTTTTTAGCCCAAAAACCAAGCAACAAGATGTGTTTGATAATTTCAGAAAATAGGCGGTGGCAGATTATGAACAACACAAACAGCAACGCGCTTAATATGTAACGATTAAAAATAAAGGCTGATAAGTCAGGGTAGCCGAATAAGGCTATGCCAAAGGTAGCGATGCTTACAAATGATGATATAAAGATAATTTTGAACGAGTTACTCATATTGTCATCAGTATTGTCAGAATCTTCTGCTTCCGCGGCTTGTTCCGGTTCTTCTTCATGAAAAATGCGGCTGACCAACAGAATAATGGCAAAAGCTTTTATAGCGCAAGCGGCGGCCACGATAAAATTAATCAGTTCTGCCTGATAATTAGCGGAGCGGGCAATGTATTCAAGCAATGATACAATGCCTATCATCCAAATACTTAAATATAAGGCTTTTACAATGCCGGTGGCTTTTTCGGTTCCTAAATTTATTAAGCGCCATTTTTCATGGTATGGGGCAAAAGTTACGCGGGCAATGGCGCGTGACATTATGATGTATAACAGATAATATAACGTGCTGTTAATGGCAATGCCGAAAAATCCGGTGGTGAAAATTTGCATGCCTATCATCCAAATTAAAAAGCCACCGATAATTAAGGTCGGGATAACGCCGTACGCAATGGCAACCGCAACCGCGGCAAACAGTTTTTGCCCATAACGCGGATTTTCAATGTCAGAGCGGTATCCCCAATTACGCATAATCAGGCGGCGCAAAATAAGCCCGACTCCAAAAGCGCCGATAAGAATAATCAGTATCGGAATAAAATAAGTTAAGATGTAGTTTTTACCGGAATCATCAAGCATTTTATACCAATTTATCGGGGATGTAATAATATCCCAGCTAAAACCGGCAAAGGCTTTAATGGCGGTAAAAAAGTTTTGCGGATTGAGCAAAATGTCTTGTTTGGTAACCAAATTGCCTAATATTTTCTGATTACGGGAATTTAAAACCAATAAATTAAGTTCTTCAATTTTAACTTCTAAAATCTGCACTTCGGCAATTTTGCTTTTGATAACCGCTAAGGTATTGTTAAATTCATTACGTTTTTGGGCAATGACTTTAAGCTCTTTAGAACCGTCTTCCGGCGCAGAGCCTAAAGCTTCTATTTGTTTTTGCACATAGGCGGCTTCACGCTCGTATTCACGCTTAAATGAGGCAAGACCTCCCGATGTTTGATATAAATAATTAGCGTCTTCATCTATGCTCTGTACTGTGGAATTACCGCTTTTAAGCTTTTTTTCAATAGCTGTTAATTGCTTGGAAACTTTATCAAATTGCAAAGTTTCATCGGCGGCATTTACCGGCAGAGCAATCAGGAGATTGAGCAGTATAAATGAATACACAAAAAACTTAAATAAGCGAAACATCGGGATAATCCTTTATAAGTGGGTTTTAAGCATAAGTTTCATGATGTTAAAAGCATTTTTAGCCATACCGGCGCGCAGGTTGTCGGCAACGCACCAAAAGCTAAAGCCGTTTTCAGCCGATAAGTCTTGACGCAGGCGACTGACGTAGATATTGTCTTCACCCTGAACATCATTTAAGCTGACGTATCCGCCATCGGTTTGTTTATCAAAAACGACCACGCCTTTAGTGTTTTGCATCAATTTTCTTACTTCGTCAACATCAACGTCATTAATACATTCGGCATTAACATATAGCGCGGCGCCGATAAAAGCAGGAACAAATGCGCAGTTGGCGTGAATTTTCATGTCGCCGTTTAAAACCTTTTTGGTTTCGGCGTTAATCGCCCATTCAAATTTGGTTTCTTCACCGATAAACTCGCCTACTTGCGGCAAGACGTTAAAGGCAATTTGCTTTTTGAAAATCTGTTCATCATCTGCCAGGGTGGTATTCATATAAATTTTGCGGGTTTGATTAAAAAGCTCGTCCATGGCGTCTTTGCCGTAAACGGAAGTTGAAATGTAAGCAGAGGCAATCAGGCGCTTTAAACTCAGTTTTTCATTAACTTTAGCAAGAGGAGTGAGCATTTGTGTGGTGAGAGCCGATGGAATGGAAACAATATTTTTAGGAGCGTGTTTAATTGCGTCATCGTTAAGACCGGCAATAATCATCGGAACATCAGAATCAGCAAAAGTGGCGCCGGAGCAATCAATGATTTTAATGTTTTTAGCGGCGGCTTTGGGCAAATAACGCTTGGCAATTTCTTCCGTGGTGGCAAAAATGGCAATATCGGCTTTGCTAAAATCAAAAGTATCCGCATTATATACGTCAAGCTCGTCATCTTCGCCGTATGAAACCAAGTTGCCGAGCGGGCTTTTGGGTTCAAGAGCAATTACATCGTCAGAGCTGACGCCATCGGCTTCTAAAAATGTTAAAATTTCACGACCGATATTTTCGGTAACACCGAGTACAGCAATTTTAGTCATAATCTATCCTTTGTTAAATTTTTATTTAATGAATCATAGCTTAAATTTATTTATAAAAAGATAATATTAAAGTGCAAGAGTTAATTATTGTAGAGAGTCTATAAA
>JAJWCP010000038.1 GCA_021617435.1 Pseudomonadota bacterium | reverse complement strand
GTGGCGGCATGCAGAGCCTGCCTTGGAAAATTATTAATGTAATTTTTTATCTCATACGGAATTTTTAAAGCGCTTTTATGATTTTTTTGGTAGATTTTGTCACCGATAAGCGCGCACCCGATACTGGCAAGATGTACTCTGATTTGATGAGTGCGCCCGGTTTCCAAATTACATTGTATCAATGCGGCAAAATTTTTAAACAGTTCAATGGTCTTATAATGTGTTACGGCATGTTTTCCGCCAATAGTCAGCAATGCCATTTTTTTACGGTCATAATGCGAGCGCCCGATATTGCCGATAATGGTTCCGCTTAACTGATTGGGAACATCGTAAGTAACGGCAAAATAAGTGCGCTGAATGGAGTGATTGAAAAACTGTTCGCTAAGCTTTCGGTGCGCCAAATCATTTTTTGCAACCACTAACAGCCCGCTCGTTTCTTTATCAATACGGTGCACAATTCCGGGGCGCTTAACTCCACCGATACCGGAAAGATTTTCGCGGCAGTGCCAAAGCAAAGCGTTAACTAAAGTCCCATGATAAGCACCAGCGGCGGGGTGAACGGTCATACCGGCGGGTTTGTTTATCACAATTAAATCATTGTCTTCATAAACAATATCAAGAGCAATATCTTCAGCTTCGGGTTCCGCTTCTTCCGGCGTCGGAATTTCAATTTGGAAAATATCACCGCTTTTTACCTTAAAAGAGCAGTCATAAATTTCATTTTCTTCACAAGTGACGAATCCGTTTTTTATCAGCCGCTGAATTTGGCTACGCGACAAGCTTTTTAAGCATTCGTTTTGCGCCTGTAAAAGACTTAAAAACTTGTCAAGCCGCAAGCCTTTTTGCTCGTCGGTTACCGGTTCGCTTAAAAAAATGTTGGAATCTTGCTCACTCATTATGGTAATCTTAAAGATATGTTAGACATTTTGCTGTAAAACAGCATATAGCAAACAAACGTAAATGCAAGGATTGTTTATGGATAAGCTCAAAATTGTTAAAATCGCGGTCTTTTTGTTAACATTCTGCCTGATTTTTTTGTTGTGTTTTGCCGTTTCTCAGATTATTTTAAAATCAAACCGACCGGCACAGGCGTTTAAAATCAGCTTGCCCGCGGCAAATGGCCGGGTTAGCGGCATGTTGGCAGAGGGTAACCGCTTGTTTATCGCAACCGATATTCCGGCGGTATATGTCGTAAATTTGAAAGATAAATCCCTTGAAGGCACCATTTATCTTAACGGAGAAAATCACGATGGCAAAGAAAAACAAATGCAAATCCGCAGCTTCAAACAGCAATAGCATAATAGATATTAACCAGTCGGTTGTTAATATGGAACCGGTTATGCAAAGCGAGCCGGTTAAAGACAGCGAAGACGATGAGTTTGAGCAGCTTTTGAACAGCTTTCTTAACGGCGATGACGATTCGTCCGAAACTCCTGCCGCTCAGGCGGAAGAAACTCCGCCCGAGCCTGCAAAACATAAGGATTTAGAAAGCTTAAATATTCTTCCGCCTGAAAATAATGATAAACCGGTTGATTTTACCTATACCGCTCATACCGAGCCTGAAGAGGTTTTGAACTTAGGCTCTGATGAAACGGAGCTTGCCCAAGCCTATGACAATTTTTTAGGTGCGGTTTCAGCCATGGCGGCTATCCGAGATATTCCGTTGCCTGATTTTATTTTTCGCAAAAGAATGTTGGTGCCGAATTATAAACCCAGTATCGGACGCAAAATCGGCGAAGATGCTTCGTTGTGTTGGGATATTATGTTGATGTCATTTCCTGAAAAACTTTCATCTTTAAAGCCCAATGCAACTGATGAAGAATTCTTAAACTTTGCCGAGGGTGTATCGGACCAAAATTTGCAACTTGCCATAATTTCTTATGTTGAAATTTTGATTGATATTGAAAATTGTGAAATTTCATATGAAGCTAAGCGCTTAAAAGCTCAGCGCCGCCGTATTGAAAAGGCTTTGTATGATGAATATCAACGCCGCAAAGAACGTAAGCAGAAATTTGTTGAGGCGGTGCAAAAGCGCAAATTTCCGGTTGATGCCGAGCGCCTTATCGGCAATTATTTTAAAACCGCGCAAAAAGACGCTGAAGGCGCATATGAGGCTTTAACCAAAAATCCGGCGGTTTACGCTCCGATAGAAACGGACAAAATTAAGCCGCGTTTTTTCGGACTGATTAAGCCAACCCCGAAAGACGGAATCCGCGAAAACTTCCGATTAGGCAGGTTTTTGAAGTATTTGCGGGTGTAGTATTTTTGTAACAAAAACATTCTGGACAAAAACAAAAAATAATGCTAAGATAAAGGCAAATAAAATCGGAGAACCACTATGGCAGAAGAAAAAACTAATATATTGGAAGCAAACTTGGCAAAAGCGTCTGAAGATCTGTTTACTTTGTTAAATAAGCAGGAACTGACGGAGCGTGATAAAATTGATATTGACGATGTTGTCAAAAAATATCCGGCAATCCTTGAATGGCGCGATTTTTCCGCCAAAATTGCTTTGCCTGATTTAATGACTATGCATAATCAAAATAAATCTGCCGATGAAATACTTAAAACTTCCGCCGAGTCGTTAAAGACCACTGAAAGAGTGTTAGACAATCTGCAAAAGGTTAAAGAAAGCGGTTGGTTGTCATCCGTTGACAATCCGGCGGCGGTAGCTGTTGCCGGAATTGCGCCTAACGGCGAAACTATCGGTACGCAAACTGTTAAAAATATTTGCTTTTTACAAGCATTGCAAAATGAGCAAGGCTTATCTGATGAACAAAAAGCGGCGGTCAAACACCACAACACGGTTGAATATCAGGGGTTTATTGACAAAGCCTATGACGCAAACGGTTACGGCGCCGATAAAAATCAGCCTAATTTGCAAAATCAAACTCCGAAAGATTTGGTTAAAGACATTGTTGGCGACAGACGGACTTTAGTGGTTGAAAACAAACAGGAAGCGCCGCTCAAAACACTGAGCATTGAAGAACTCAACGATAAAGCTTATCAGGGAACGTTAACGGTTGAGCAGGCCAATGAGCGACGTAAAAGATTAGACGAGAAAAAAATTGCCGATATGAACAACGTGCCCGGCGACCGTAAAAGACAAAATCATGAGAGTAAAGACAAATTCAAAGATGAAGATGTTATTAAATATATGTATGAAGAATGGTTATTAGGCGGTGCAAGCTGGCTGTTTAATACAATTGAAGATAAAATTTTAAATATTGTTGATGCCGCAGCTGAAATTTATGTTGACCGCAGCAGAGCCCGTTCTTCCGCTCCTTCTGCCGATAAAAAGATACCGACGGGTAATGGGTTGCAAGAAGCTGTTAAAAAATCTAATACGTTTTGTGATATGGTATCCCAAAACCTGACAGGTTTAAGTGATGATAGCGCCGGTAAAAAAGTTTCTTATGATGCAATTTTATCTGATTTATCCGATAACTTAAACAATCCGCGTCCCAATTGGAAATATTTTGATAAGGATGACGAGTTTGTTAAAAAATTACAGGCTAACCCGACCAAGAGTGCCGCATTCCTTGATTATGCCTCTAAAGAACTAGGCAATCGTACCCAAATTATTGAAATGAGCGGCAAGCTTGCTATGATGATGACTTCTACCCGCATGATAGAAGAGTTTATGGGTGATGATAGAGCATGGCGCCGTAATGGTGAGTATTTATCAGATGACGAGTTAAAAGCGCAATTTACTCAAAAGACCAAAGACTGTCAGAAAAACATTTTGAAGGCGGTGGCAGTAATTTCTGAAGACACGCGTTTGCTTTCGGAAGCCGCTTATGACAATTTAGAGGGCGATAAGCCTGATCTTAAAACCTTTACGGCTGAAAATACCAGTCGCGAAATTAACGCTTTCTTGAAACAATTAAACGAGGCTACCAAAAACGCGGTTGCTACTCAGCAAAAAGATTTGGATGATAACGCCTTTGATTCATTTGGCGCTAAAAAGCATGACCGTTCGGTTGCCCGCAGCCTGAATAATGTTGAAAAATTAATTTCGCAAAAAATTAGCAACGGCGCTGTTTATGACAACTCAATCTTCAAAGAAGAACATTCTAAAGAGCGCATTGAGGCCAAGACCGGTTTGCTTGAAGAGGCAATCAAAGAAAATTCTGCGAACAGCATGGCTAAAACATTTGAGCACATGAAACAATTAAATCAATATCAGGCTCAAACCAATGACGCGCGCTTCCGCGGACCGGAAAGCCGCAAACAAGATGTTCAAAGGTTCAAAGATAAAATTGTTAAACGAGATTCCTCAATTTTCAATCATATTGTGCAAAACAGCTCTGGAAAAGGAATGTAAGTGCTTAAAAAAATATCAAAATTAACCAAGTGCCTGTTTGTTGGGGTAATGTGGACGAGCGCATTTTTATACATCGCTCGCCTGTTGATGATTTGTATTTGGAAGTTTGACATTTTTTATGCCAAGCA
Organism: Pseudomonadota bacterium; assembly: GCA_021617435.1. Taxonomy (GTDB): domain Bacteria; phylum Pseudomonadota; class Alphaproteobacteria; order RF32; family CAG-239; genus CAAFZY01. The sequence goes on along the minus strand of JAJWCP010000038.1, from coordinate 7,700 downwards.
GTGGAGCGTGGTAAAAGGCTTTTGGAATAATAACGGCGTGATAGAAGGCGCCGCAGACTATACCTTTTTTCTGTCGTTGCTGCTTATTGCAGTAATATGGATGGTAGGTTGGGTAAAACTCTATCGTCTTGATTATGTTAAACTTTTACTGGCTCCGCTTAATTACCTTGCTAACCGCAATATTAAAAAATATGAAGAAACAGACACCCATGTGGTGATAAAAAACATCAAAGTGGGTGAAAAAATTACGGTTGAAGATATAATCCAAGATCGCATTAAGCAGGAAAAAACCGAGAACGTAAAAGAATCTGACGCTATACGCCGCAGTCTTTCGGAAAAAATTATTAACCACAAGGAACAATAAATAATTGTTAACCAATACAGAATATGATAACCTCCAAAGCAGGAGAAAAATTTGAAACCGTTAAGAGTTTTGGCACGAATAGCTTTTGTAGGATGCCTGTGGAGCATAGTCTTCATTGAAGGTATAAGAGTTATTATGCTTGAAAACTGGCATTTTGATATTTTTTGGCCGCCGCATTGGATGCACGCATGGAACTTGTGGCTTAATGGGTGGGTTATAGACACTGCCAAAGAATGGGCGTTTATTTTAATCATACTTGCTTTTATTCCGTTATGGTTGACCGGTTGGATTGCTCTAAGCCTTATTCCGTGGGAAATGTTGGCATTTAAGGCGGTTATGTACCCGATAAATTTGGTGCGCTCAATGTTCAATCCGTTAAAGATTGTTACCAAAACGCCGGTTGTGGTTAAGAAAAAATCATATAAAGAAATTCGTCCGAGCGGACCGCGCTCTCCGATTTACGACTATAATGAAGCTCCCGCCGCTACGCCGACACCGACTGTTGCTACTGCTCCTGCCGCGCCCGCTGTTACCATTCCGGCTGAAAAAACTCCTACGGCTCGTGCAGACCTGAAAAACAAAGCGTCAACTGCACGTGAAACTTTCAGTCATGCCTTATTTAACTTAGATGATGATGATGATGATTTTGACTTAGATTTTGATTCATTCGGCAAATCGTCAGATATATTTAAAATAGACGGTCAAAAGAAGAATGAAAAACCGGCGCCAAAATCTAAAGACAGCCGCAACAATCGCTTTGAATTTAATGAAGCTGATAATGACGATGACGACTACCGCCCGTCACGTCGTGACAGTAAACAGCGTCGTAATGATAATGACGATTATGACAATCGCTCGCGCCGCAAAAAATATGATGAGGACGATGATTATGACGATAAAGCGCGCGGCCGTGACGATACGCGCCGCGATGACCGCGGTGCTCGTGACAGTCGCGATAGTGACCGTCGTGATGCTAAAAAAGACGCGCGTCGCCGTGATGATGTTCGCGCTAAAGATGATGCCCGTAGCAACCGCCGAAATTCATCTGCTGATGACCAACCGGTACAGCGCTTAAATCCGGTGGCGGATATTTTAACCCAAAAGGGATATGAAGTTATTTCCGGTGTTAATATCAAAAATACAGTGATTGACTTTGTGGGTATTTCATCGGATAAAATTTGTTTATGCTTGCTTGATAAAGAGCCCGGCGACTGGTTAGCCGATGAAGAGCGCTTTAATGATGAAGAGCCCTTGTGGTTTTCTGAAAACAGCCACCGTATCTCACCGGTGCGCCGTGCCGATGTTGCCAAACAGGCGTTAACCGATAGCCTTGAAGATTCAGACTTGAACCTTGAGGTTTCTGCTTATGTTGTTATTCAAACCGGCAATATTATTAACGCTGATGATATGTTTGAGGTTTGGAATGATATGGGCGTGGAAGTTACCCGCATTAATCGCGGTATGCCAAAAGAGATTAAGCTCTTTTCAAAAACAATTGAAGAAGCTGAGGATAAGCCCGATAAATCAACTTTGGATAGCGTTAAAAAATTAATTCGCAGTTTAACATAAGAGGATAAAAATGGCATTAAGACAAAGAGGCGAAGAATGGGAAGAATATGACAATGCCGTCCGGTGGATGGCTATGACCATGATTATTACCCTCATAATTACCTTAATTTTAACAATTTTTTCATTGCCGCTTGCTTATCTGATTGAGCAGGGCATATCTAAAAAAACGATTGAAAGCGTTAAACTGTTTTTAAACGCTATTCAAAACAAACCGTCATTTTTGTTCACCCAATACGGCAACTGGATGGAAAAACTTATGTCAAGCAAGGGCTTTTCAATTAGTCACTGGTTACCGATTTTGCCGTTTATCTCCTTGCCGGTAGGCCTAATTACCGGCGCGGTTGCGTGCCCGTATCGCTTTCAGTCTAATGTTCATGGTTCCGCCCGTATTGCCACCTTGCGTGACATCAGCCGCATGGAATTGCTGGGCTTTGACGGCTTTTGCCAGGTTGTAGGCAAAGTTAAAGGCCGTATGCTGTTGTTAAAAGAAACGCTTTCCACTTTGTGTTGCGCTCCTCCGGGAACCGGTAAAACTGCCGGTGTGGTTATTCCAACCATCTTTAATTCTAAAAAATTAAGCTTGATTATTAATGATCCTAAACCGGAATTGTGCTTTAAAACTTCAGGTGCACGCGCCAAAGTGGGGCCGGTGTTTGTTATTAATTGGGGTGCTGAAGACAGCCCGTCAGAAGGCATTTATTACCCGAGTTGGAACCCTCTTTCGCCGAATGCGTTGCCTGAAATGGGACCTGACCGCGATATGTATGTAGATTCAATCTGCAACATTTTGGTTGAAGACCCTAAAGGCGGCGCCGACCCGCACTGGTCGCAAACCGGTCGTGCGGCATTAAACGGTTTTATTCACTTTATTTGCTCAAAATGCGAACGCGCCCGTGCCAACGATTATTTTATCGGGCGCATTTACGAGGGCAAGCTTGATGATGAGGACAAGCGCGTTTTGGAAGGTTATTACCGCGATATGCGTGACCCGATGGTACCCAAGGCCATGAATGACCTTAAAAACGGCACAGTCACTATTGATAATTACCTGCCTATCGGCACATGGAATTTGTTGCCGGAAAAATGGATTGGACGCGAGTCAAGTATTGCCATGATTTTGGAATGGTTGACCGAGGCGCAAATTAAGCAGGCGCAAGATATTAAGCGCCGTTTGGCCGAGGGCGACCAAATGGCGGCAATGGCCGACCCGATGCATGATTTGCTTGATGAGGCAGTTGAGGAAGCCCGTAAATTTGGTTACTCGCAACGTTGTTACACTGAGTTGAGCTCACTTTCCGCTATGCCGGACAAAGAGCGCGGCTCCGTTATTTCAACTGCGTTTGCCGGTATTAACATTTTCAAAAACTCGGCAGTAGTTGCCCGTACCAGCTTTTCAGACTTGCACTTTAAAGACTTGCGCGGGGTTAAAGATCCTGTTACCGGTGAGTGGAAACCTATTTCGGTATACTTGTCAATTAACCAAACCGATGCCCGCGCTTTGGGTATGATAAGCAGTGTGTTTATAGAACTTATGAGTTCATACCTAATTTCAAACCCGCCTAAATATGAAAATAAAACCGATGGTAAAATGGGTCCGTATCCGTGCTTGTTTGTGCTTGACGAGTTTCCGCAAATGCCTAAGTTAAAAGCGGTTATTGACGGACCGGCGGTTGGTCGTGGTCAAAAAGTTTCGTACCTGCTTATCGGACAAGATTTAGGACAAATTTCCGGTAAATATGGTAAAGATGACCTTGAAACGGTAATTTCTACAACTGCTTGCAAGATTATTCTTTCCCAAAACAACGAAGTTACCGCGCAACGCTTTTCCAAGATGATTGGTAACCGCACGGTTCAAACCACTTCATATTCTAAAAATGAAGGAGGTTTGGGCAAAGGCTCAAATCCGTTTGCTAAAAACGTTACCTATAACTTGCAAGGCGTTTCGGTTATCAGCACCACGCAGCTGTTAAGCTTGCCGATGTTAAAGCAGGTTGTTTTGATGCAAAGCTATATTGACCGTCCGATTATGGCTGATTCGCCAAGATGGTATCTTGATAAAAATATGCGCAAACTTGCTTCCTTAAAGCCGTCGCCGTTTGTGCCGGATTGGGTTGTTGCTCAGCGCGAAGATATTAACGATGATATGCTTTCAAAATTAGGCATTGATTATGATCCTAATGCTGAAGATACCTTTGAAGAAGATACTGAAACCGGAAATGCCGGAGTTGAAAGGCAATAATCCGTAATTAAGGAACGATTATGGCAGAAAGCATTAAACACATTCCGGTGAAGCAAATTTTTGAGCAGGCATATTTATATATGCAAGCCAACTTAAAGCAAATCAGGTTGTTTTGGCTGGCTGATTTTATGTTGTTTGCTTTGTATAGCTTTATACCGCAAAGCGCGCCGACCCCGTTGTTGGTGCTTGCGGTTTTAAGCTATTATTACTTTTTGTTTGTGTTTTTCAGGGTTTATTTTCATAAAAAACCGTATTTTTTAACTATGGACTTTTTCGGCAGTGTGATACCATCCACCAAAATGTTTTTCTTTATGTTCGTGGTGGTGTTTTTGTTGGTGATTTTGCCGTTTTTGCCGCTATTTATGGGGTTTAACGAGCAGTATTTGCTTTGGTTTGAAAAATACATGGAAACTCTGCAAAACATTGAAGGCAGTATTTTAAATCAGATGGTATTTGCGGCAGTTTTGCTGTTTTTATCACCGTTCATCATCAGCCGCCCAACCTTTGCATGGCTTTCGGCATTGCAAGGGTTAAATGGCTCAATGCACAAGGCTTTTCGTAAAACGCAGGGCAATTATTGGCGTTTTGTTTTAGTTATAACGTTGCTTGATATTCCATGCTTTATTGCTTATGGCGCCGATGTTTTGCTTGGTTGCCATAATTGGTTGTTTTTGGCTTTCGGCTCATTGTTTTGCCTTTATTTCAGCGTGGTTTTTGCCAAGTTGTATGATTTTTTTTACACCGAATAACGGAGATTTAAATGTTTGGTATCGCTAATATGTCTGAACAAGAGGCAAAAGCGGAATTGGCGCGCTTGGCTGCGGAAATTGCCAAAGCTGATGCCGCCTATTATCAGCATGATGATCCATATTTAACCGATGCCGAATATGATGAGTTAAAACGCCTGAATGAACAGATTGAAGCAAAATTTCCGCATTTGATTAGAACAGACAGTCCTTCAAAACGGGTCGGGGCGCCGGTAAAAAGCGAGTTCAGCAAAGTTGAGCTTAAAGTTCCGATGCTCTCGCTTGCCGACATCTTTAGTGAAGGTGAGTTGTTTGATTTTGTAAAGAGCGTGCAACGCTTTTTGAACACTTCTGATGATATTGAATTTACTTCTGAGCCTAAAATGGACGGACTTTCATTTTCGGCGCGTTATGAAAACGGTGTTTTGGTAAGCGGAGCCACGCGCGGCGATGGTAAAATCGGTGAGAATATTACCGATAATCTTAAAACCATAGCGGGGCTTCCGCATCAAGTTTTGGCGCCTGATTTTCCTAAAATTATTGAACTGCGCGGCGAAGTTTATATGTCAAAAGCTGATTTTATGGAACTTAATGCTAAAAACGCGGCTGAAAACAAAAAGCTATTTGCCAATCCGCGTAACGCCGCTGCCGGTTCGTTGCGGCAGCTTGACGCTAATATTACCAAACAACGCAAACTCAGTTTGTTGGTTTATACCTGGGGCGAGGTGTCTGAAATTTTGTGGCAGTCGCAAAGCGAGTTTTTGCAAAAAGTAAAAGAGTGGGGCTTCCCGATAAATCCGTATAACCGTTTGTGCCATAATGCGGCGGAAATTGCCGATAGTTATGAGATTTTGCAGCAAACCCGCGCCGATTTACCTTATGACATTGACGGCATTGTATACAAAGTAAACAATTTAGCGCTGCAAAACCGGCTTGGCTTTTTAACCCGTACGCCGCGGTGGGCGATTGCGCATAAATTTCCGGCGGAAAAAGCCATCACCCGCATTAACAACATCCGTGTTCAGGTCGGGCGCACCGGCGCTTTAACTCCGGTGGCAGATTTAGAGCCGATTAACGTTGGCGGGGTGATAGTTGCGCATGCCACTTTGCATAATGAAGACGAGATTAAGCGTAAAGATATCAGAATAGGCGATTATGTGGTTATTCAGCGCGCCGGCGATGTTATTCCGCAGGTGGTTAGCGTTGAAAAAGAGCGTCGTTCCGCCGATTCGGCTGAATATGATTTTCCGCATTATTGTCCGGAATGCGGCGCGCACGCTATCCGTGAAGAAGATGAGGCGGTAAGGCGTTGTACCGGCGGACTAAGCTGTCCGGCGCAGGCGATTGAGCGCTTAAAACACTTTGTTTCCCGCGAGGCTTTTAATATTGAAGGATTAGGCAGCAAAATCATTGAGCAGTTTTTTACTGAAAAAATTTTACACAGTCCGGCGGATATTTTTTCATTGGAACGCCGTAATTTCGGCGGCGATGATTTGTTTTCATCAGGTGAAGGATTGCATCTTGAAAACCGTGAAGGGTGGGGCAAAAAATCGGCGGAAAACTTGTTTAGGGCGATTAATGAACGCCGCAATATAACTTTGCCGCGCTTTATTTACGCGCTTGGAATCCGGCAGGTTGGCGCGGCAACTTCTTTGCTGATTGCCCAAAATTATGGCTCTTTTGCTAATTTTATGCAGCAAATGCAGGCGGAAAATTTAGAAAAACTTTTGAGCATAGACGGCATCGGCGCCGCCATGGCTAAAGACATTGTGGAATTTTTCAAAGAAGCGCATAATGTAAAAATAATTAGCGAATTGCTGAATGAGGTTACGGTTGCGGATTTTCAAGATACTGCCAATCACGATTCGCCGTTATCCGGCAGAACAGTGGTATTTACCGGCACGCTTGAAAATATGACCCGCGCTGAGGCTAAAGCCAAAGCTTTGGGCATGGGTGCCAAAGTTGCGGGGTCGGTTTCGGCTCATACCGATTATGTTATTATGGGCGCGGATGCCGGCTCTAAAGCCAAAAAAGCCCAAGAATTAGGCATTAAAATTTTAAGCGAAGACGAGTTTTTAAGTTTAGTAAACGGATAAACTATATTTGGGCATAGCCGATAAGTATAAAAACAAAACAGGAAGCGGAGTCCTCACATACCTTGCAGGCATTATCCATCTTAACCATATCCATATTGCGCAGGTAATTGCTTTCGCCGGTTGCTTGGTTGCCGAAGTAGTTGGTTAAGTCAGTTACCCCTCCGTCTGTTTCATGGCGTTGTACATAAGCAGCTGTAATATCATCGGCTCTTAATTTAGCCATGGTCATAAAATTGCGGCAAATTTCAGAAGAGTAATCGTTGTTGTTAATTTCAATTCCGATGGCGTAACCATAGCTTGATGATTGTCCCGTGTGGTTTTCTAATTTAATCCGCGAGTTAAAAATATCATAGACATAACCGGTGTCATCTTTTATCATTTCATCAGGTACGATGCCGAGTTTGTTTAATGTATACTTCATTTGTGTAAAAGATACTTCGCGAAGTGCGTCTTGATTGGCAATGATGTAGTCTAAAATGTAACCGATTTGAGAGGTTTGCTTGTTTAATTTATACTTAAACATTGCCTTTGAGTATCCGGCAATAGCGCCGACGGACAGGACGCCGATTATCGCTAACACCCCTAAAATTTCCACCATGCTGCGCCCTGCACAAATACTGTCATTCTCAAACTTGACCCGATAATCCAGGTGGGACAAATTTGCTACTTTATTTGACCTGGACTCT
>JAJWCP010000037.1 GCA_021617435.1 Pseudomonadota bacterium | reverse complement strand
TGCTTAATGGTTTGCTATGCTAACATGCATAGCACCTCTTGCCGCATTTGTTGTATTTGTGGTTTTTGCGCAATCGTTAATAGCATTTTTTCTCAAAAGTCAATATTTTTTTTAATAGCCGGAATTTTTTATGGTTATGTGCTTGTTAAGCTAATAATATTATGATGACTAGGCTATATGCAAATTATGCACGCAACGTATCTGTTACCGTTGGAAAATCTAAAAAACTCTTTGATGATAAGTCTTCATTTGATGTGCTAAGATAATTGTATATATAAGTTGATTAAGTTCTTGCTTCAGAGTAAAAAAATAAGTATGTTAATATACAAGAGGATAGATGATGAATAAGCAATATCATAATATATTGGTGCTGACCGGTGCCGGAATTTCGGCAGAATCGGGGTTGGCAACTTTCAGGAGTAGCAACGGGCTGTGGAATAATCATAAAGTTGAAGATGTGGCGACGATTGAAGCATTTGCAAAAAATCCGGAATATGTGCATGACTTTTATAATGAAATGAAGCCGGAGCTTTTGGCGGCAAAGCCGAACGCCGCGCATTTGGCATTGGCGGAATTGGAACAAAAATATAGCGGTAATGTCAGCATTGTTACCCAAAATGTTGATACCCTGCATGAAAAAGCCGGAAGCAAAAAGGTTTATCATATCCATGGGCAAATTAATCAGGCGGTTTGCTTAAATTGCGGGCATATTTTGGAAACATGGGGTGATGTTGATACGCAAACAGTGTGCGCCAATTGCGGGGTTGTCGGCATGATGAAGCCGAATATTGTGTTTTTTGGCGAATCTTTGTTGTGTATGAAGGAAGTTGAACGCTTGCTTAATGAGTGCGATTTGTTTATTTCTGTCGGAACTTCAGGCGTGGTTTATCCTGCCGCCGGATTTGTTAAAGTCGCTAAGGCGCATGGCGCACACACTATGGAGTTTAATTTGGAAAATACATCAAATAATTATTTGTTTGATGAACATATTTACGGAAAAAGCGGGCAGACTCTGCCGGTGTTGGTAAAACAATTACTTAAAAATAATGAATGAGGTCGGAATGAATACATTAAATACAGAAATTGAAAATCGTAAAATCGGCATTAAGATTCTGCTTAAAACTATTGTGTATGCGTTTGCTGTTTTCGGAGTGGTTTTTATTTTAATTTTACTCGGGGTTTTAAGCATTATCAGCCCTCGCTCAAGAACAGTTACTATTCCGGATTCCGCAGTGTTGAATATTAATTTTGATGATAATTACGCAGAAGTCAGAAGCGATGATTTTTTTGCCGAGTTTGCCGATAAATCGGTTTATTCGGTGTTTGATTTGGTGCGGGCGATTAATACGGCGGCCGATGATGACAGGGTTAAAGCAATTTCGGCAACCGTGAATATGTCGCCTTTGGGGTTGGCACAAATGCAAGATGTTGCGCGGGCGTTGGCGTATTTTAAAAGCAAAGGTAAAGAGGCTCATATATTTTCAAACACTATGGGTTCATTCGGACAGGGAACCAAAGAATATTATTTGGCAACATATTTTGATGAAATTTGGCTTCAATCAGGCGGTGATATCGGTATGACCGGCGTGAACATTGAAGTTCCGTTTTTTAAGGGTATTTTGAATAAAGTTGGAGTTGAACCGGAATTTTATACTCGTTATGAATATAAAACCGCGGTTGCCTCGCTTGTCAGCAAAGGGTTTACCCCAGCTTATAAAGAAGAACTTTCCAAGCTTGGAGGCAGTTTGTTTAATCAGTTGGTTGAAGGTATTGCCGAAAACAGGCACTTGAGCACGGAAAGGGTGAAAAATTTAATTGATAAAGCCCCGATTTTCGCCGGTGACGCGTTGGAAACGGGATTGATTGATAAAATCGGCTATAAGCAGGAAATGACCAGCTTTTTGGAACGCCGCTATCAGGCTAAATCAATTTCAATCAAAGACTATATGTCAACCATAAACGATTATGAACAAGACAATATTCCGTTGGTTGCTATGTTGGTGTTGGAAGGCGCTATTGACAGCGGTACCAGTACCAATGCTCCGATGCGCGAGGCTATGCTTGGTTCTGAAACCGTGGTGGCGCAGTTAAAAGAATTAAGCAATTATAAAAATATTAAGGCTTTAATTGTGCGGGTTAACAGCCCCGGCGGCAGTTATGTTGCCTCAGAGGAAATTTGGTATGCCTTAAATCGGTTTAAAAAATGGAAGAGCGTGCCGATTGTGGTTTCAATGGGCGATTATGCGGCTTCCGGCGGATATTTTGTGGCAATTGCCGGCGATTATATTGTGGCGGAACCGGCGACTGTTACCGGCTCGGTAGGCGTGTTGGGCGGTAAAATGGTGCTTAGCGAATTATGGAAAAAACTTGATATAAACTGGGGCGAAATAAAATATGGTAAAAACTCCGGTGTTTTGAGTGCCAATCACAAGTTCAATGCCTCGGAAAAAGCAGTGTTTAACCGTTCGCTTGATAATGTTTACAAAGATTTTACCGGTAAAGTTGCCAAAGCTCGTAATTTAAGTGATGAACAAATGGATAAGCTTGCCCGCGGCAGAGTTTGGCTTGGGCAAGACGCGGTTAAAGTCGGCTTGGTTGATGAATTGGGCGGGTTTGAAAAAGCGCTCCAAAAAGCTAAAGAACTTGCCGGTATTAAGCAAGGCGATACTTTCGGCATGATGTATTATCCGCGCCGCCCTAACTTGCAGGAAAAGCTTAATCGCTACCTAGAAAATGGCGGCGGTTTGCCGGCTATGCAAATTATGGAAAAGAGCGGCTTACTTCCGGAAGAGCTTGATTTGTTGTTCAGGCTTAAATATGATGCAGTTTTGCCGCCGTTTAAGCTGACGATGTGAGTTTTAAACTTGAAAAATATGTGAGGTGCTGGTACAACAGCAAAAAGTTTCGTTTTATAAAGGTGAATATTATGGCAATAGATAGTCAAACAGTTAAAAGAATTGCCTTTTTATCAAGATTGAAAGTTGATGATGATAAAATTGAGGCAACCAAAGATGAATTTAATAAAATTTTGGATTGGGTTGAGCAGTTAAACGAGGTTGAAACCAAAGAGGTAGAACCGTTGGTTTCAGTTAATGAGACTCAGTTAGTTTGCCGCAAAGATGTGGTTAATGATGGTAATAAAAAAGCAGAGGTGCTTGCCAATGCGCCGATGAGCGAGTTTGGTTATTTTGCCGTGCCGAAAGTTGTGGAGTAAAACTATGACCGAATTAACAGATTTGACCATTGCCGAAGCTTTAAAGGCAATGAAAAGCAAAAAAATCAGCGCCAAAGAATTAACAAACGCTTATATTAAAAAAATGGAAGACGGGCGCAAGTATAACGCCTATGTTTTGGAAACTCCGGAAGTTGCGTTAAAAGCTGCGGATATTGCCGACAAAAATTATGCCGCCGATACGGCTCGCGCGCTTGAGGGTATTCCGCTCGGAATTAAAGATTTGTTTTGTACCAAAGGTATTCGCACCACGGCATGCTCACACATTATTGATAATTTTGTGCCGCAATACGAATCTACTGTTACCGCTAATTTGCTTGGTGCCGGCGCCGGATTTTTAGGTAAGCTCAATATGGACGAGTTTGCAATGGGCGGTAGCACTGAAACCGGTTGTTTCGGGCCGGCGGTTAATCCGTGGAGCAAAGATGTTAAATTGGTTGCCGGTGGTTCTTCCGGCGGTTCGGCGGCGGCAGTTTGCGCCAAAATGTGCGCAGCGGCAACCGGTACCGATACCGGCGGTTCAATTCGTCAGCCGGCGGCATTCTGCGGAATTACCGGTATTAAACCGACTTACGGGCGTTGCTCACGCTACGGTATTATGGCTTTTGCATCATCGCTTGATCAGGCCGGACCGATGGCCAAAGATGTTCGCGATTGCGCAATTTTGTTGAAGGTTATGGCCGGCTATGATGGCAAAGATTCAACCTCAGCTAATATGCCGGTACCTGATTTTGAAAAAGTTTTGAGCGCTGATATTAAAGGCTTAAAGATTGGTATTCCGGCGGAATATCGTCCGAACGGCTTGAACGGCGAGATTGCCAAGGCTTGGGATAAAGCCGCTGAAATGCTTAAAGCCAGAGGGGCTGAAATTGTTAATATTTCATTGCCGCATACTAAATATGCATTGCCGGTTTATTATATTATTGCACCGGCGGAAGCTTCGTCTAACCTTGCTCGCTATGACGGTATAAGGTTTGGCAATCGGGTAGACGGCGAACATTTGGACAACTTGTATATAAACACTCGCACAGCCGGCTTCGGGCGTGAGGTTAAGCGCCGTATTATGGTCGGAACTTATGTGCTTTCAGCCGGATATTATGACGCCTATTATCTGAAGGCGCAGAAGGTTCGCCGCTTGATTAAAAATGATTTTGTTAATGCTTTTGAAAAATGTGATGTGATTTTAACGCCGACCGCTCCGACCGGCGCATTTCCGATCGGGGATAAGTCAATGGCGGAAAATCCGATAAATATGTACTTAAATGATGTGTTTACGGTTTCGGTAAGTTTGGCAGGATTGCCGGCGATGAGCCTGCCTATCGGGCTTTCGGCCGAAGGTTTGCCGCTCGGTATGCAACTTATCGGTAAGGCTTTTGATGAAGAAACCGTATTTAAGACCGGATACGCTTTGGAATGCGACGCGGAATTTAAAAGGAAATAAAAATGGCAGAATACATTATTGAAACCCCGAAAGGTAAATGGGAAATTGTGTGCGGGCTTGAAATACATTGTCAGATAGTCAGCAAATCTAAAATGTTCAGCGGCGCATCTACCGAATTTGGCGATGACCCCAATGAGAACGTTTCATTTATTGATGCCGGTATGCCGGGAATGCTGCCGGTGCTTAATGAAGAATGCGTGCGTCAGGCGGTTAAAACCGGTTTGGGTTTGAACGCGGTTATTAATAAGCACTCAGAATTTTCCCGCAAAAATTATTTTTACGCCGATTTGCCGCAGGGATACCAAATTACGCAGTTTCAGTATCCGATTGTCGGCGAAGGTAAAATCACGATTGATTTGAGCGACGGCACCGCTAAAGATATTCGCATTGAGCGTATGCATATTGAGCAAGACGCCGGCAAATCGGTTCATGATATTAACCCGAAAAAAAGTTATATTGATTTAAACCGCGCCGGCGTGGGATTAATGGAAATTGTAACCAAACCTGATTTTAAGGCACCGGAAGAGGCGGGAGCGTTTTTGAAAAAACTGCGCTCAATTGTACGCTATTTGGGAACTTGCGACGGCAATATGGACGAAGGCTCAATGCGTTGCGATGTTAATGTTTCGGTGCGTCCGTACGGCTCTGATGAATTGCGTACCCGCTGCGAAATGAAAAACGTAAACAGTGTTAAGTTTGTGATGCAGGCAATTGAAAATGAAGCCAAGCGTCATGTTGAAGTTTATGAAAACGGCGGAATCATTGAGCAGGAAACTCGTCAGTTTGACCCGTCAACCGGACAAACCAAAGTTATGCGCAAAAAAGAATTTGCGCATGATTATCGTTATTTTCCGGAGCCTGATTTGCCGCCGCTTAATTTATCAGATGAATTTATTGACGGTATTCGCAAAGAAATGGTTGAGCTTCCGGACGCTAAAAAAGCCCGCTTTATTAAAGAGTTGGGTTTAACGGCTTATGACGCTTCGGTTTTGTGCGAAAATAAAGAAGTAGCTGACTTTTTTGAAAACGCGGCTGCCGGACATGACGCCAAAAAGGTGGCAAACTGGATTATGGGCGATTTTTTTGCTATGCTTAACGCTAAGCGTCTGCCGCTTGAAAAATCACCGGTTTCAGCCGAGCAGTTGGGCAAATTGGTTGACTTAATCAGTAAAAACGTAATTAACGGTAAAACCGCTAAAGATGTGTTTGCCATTATGGCGGAAACCGGCGGCGAACCTGAAAAAATTGTTGATGAGCACGGCTGGCGTCAGGTTACCGATACCGGCGCGATTGAGGCGGTGATTGACAACGTATTGGCGGCTAATCCGGACAATGTGGCTGCATATAAAGCCGGTAAAGTAAACTTAATGGGCTGGTTTGTCGGACAGGTTATGAAGCAGTCTAAAGGCACGGCAAATCCGGCGATGGTAAACCAAATTTTGAAGCAGAAATTGGGTTAATTATGGCGCAAAAAAAGCAAAAAGAACGCACTATACCTGAAGTGTTGGTTTTTACCGACATTAATAACGGTTATTATGACGATTTGGCGGCAATGCCGGTTTTGGCTTATTTGGCAAAAACCAAGCAGATTGAGCTTAAAGGCATAATAACCGAATTGGGCGCATTTGAAACCCGCCGCCGCAGAGCGTTGTATGCCAAAGGGGTAATGAGTTTGCTTAATATGCCGTTTGTGCGGGTAGTTCCGGGCGGTGATTATGAGCTGCAAAATGAGGCAGAGGAAAATATTTATCCCGAGAATGAATTTTCGCACGAATTTGAAGTTAACGGTTCGGCAATTTTGCGCAGCGGCATGACTTTTATGCAAGAATATTTTAAGTCGGTTAAAGATAAAAAAATTGTGATACTGCTTAACGCGCCGTTTCCGGATTTTGCCAAGTTTTTGAGCGCGACCGCCGATGTGGTGAAGAAAAAAGTTAAAAAAATTGTGGTAATGGGCAATGTGTTGCCGCAAAAATCGGAAGGCGGAAAATATACGCCCGACAATAATAGTTTTAACTTTAAGTTTGGAGCTCCGGCGGCGGAAACGTTGTTTGAATATGCGCAAAACAATGATGTGCGTTTAGTGCTTGTTACGCCCGAGAGCGTAAAAAACTTAAATATGCAATCAGAATTTTTAGACGCAGCGGAAACCAGCAAAAACTTAGTGGTTAAACAGCTGCGCGCGGCAAAGTGCGAATCGGCGGTGTCGTTGCAGTATGATATGCTTTCGGCGTTAGCGGTTGCCGATGCGGAATTTAAAAAAGCCGGCGGCGAATTTGCTAAAGCCGATGCGGCGGATAAAAATGTGTTTTTTGCCAAAGTTAATGATGCTGAGGCTATGAAAAACAAGTTTTGCTCCATATATAAAGACATGTTTGTGCCGCAAAAAATTACGCTGGCGCAACTGATAAAAAAGCAAGGAGATAAAGAAAATGGAGGCTCTGTTAGCTAATCCGTCGTTTACAAGCGGATTCTTGGCGGCGGTGATAGCCGGACTTTTTACCGGTATAGGCGGTTTTGCCGTTTTTTTGAAAAACAAGTATTCAAAAGGCGATATTAACACTATGCTGAATGTAGCGGCAGGGGTTATGTTGGCGGCTTCGTTTTTTGCGCTGTTGGTACCTTCCATGCAAGAGATTGTAAATAACGGCGCCGAAATTCATACCTCAAGTTTTTGGTATTGCGCGGCGGTGTTTTTAGGAGTTTCGTTGGTATGGCTTCTAAATGATTTGCTGCCGCATGAGCATAACAATATGGGACATCACGGACCGTTTTTCAGTTTGCGCAAGGCATGGCTTTTTATTATTGCCATTTCGCTTCATAAACTGCCGGAAGGATTGGCGGTCGGGGTTGCTTACAGCGCTGAAAATATGATAAATCCGCTGAGCTTGGTTTTAGGAATCGCCCTGCATAATATTCCGGAAGGTTTGACCATGGCAATATCGTTGGTCGGCGCCGGTGAAAGCAGATTAAAAGCGGCGTTTACTTCGTGTTTGCTAGGACTTATTCAGCCGTTCGGGGCTTTGCTCGGGTTATTGTTTATCGGGTTCGGCACGGCGTTTATTCCGTATGCGATGGCGGTTGCGGGCGGAACGCTGCTGTTTGTGGTGGTAAATGAAATTTTGCCGGAAACGTATGGTTATAAACAAACGGAAAAATCGGCGTTTGCGGTGTTTTCAGGCTTTATTGTGATGACCTATTTGTTTATGGTGCTTGAATGAAACGCACAAAATATGACGATGTAAACGGTTGGCTGATAATTGACAAGCCGCAGGATATGGGTTCAACCGATGTGGTTAATTTAACCCGCCGCTTGCTTAACGCCAACAAAAACGGGCATGCCGGAACGCTTGACCCGTTTGCTACCGGAGTTTTGCCGGTTGCGTTCGGAGAAGCAACCAAACTTATTCCGTTTGTAATGGATGGTAAAAAAGAATATGAGTTTGTTTTGCAGTTTGGCACTGCCACCAACACTGATGACTGTGAAGGCGAGGTTATAAGCGAATCGGCAAAAATTCCGACCAAAGCGGAAATTTTGGCGGTTTTGCCGCAATTTACGGGAATACTTACGCAAGTTCCGCCTGCTTATTCGGCCATAAAAATCAACGGGGAGCGGGCTTATAAGCTGGCGCGTCAGGGCAAAGACGTTGCCATACCGCCGCGGCAGGTTGAAATTTATGAACTGGAGTTAAAAGAGCAGCTTAGCGATATATTGTTTAAGTTCAGAGTGGCTTGCTCTAAGGGAACTTATGTGCGCACCTTAGGTAAGGATATTGCCTTAAAACTCAATATGGTTGGGCATTTGGCGGCATTGCGCCGCACTAAATGCGGAATATTTTCGCTTGATGACACAATTTTACTGGAAAATGTAAAAAATATGGTGTATACCATTGAGCGACAGCAATTACTTCTGCCGACAGAGACGTCACTGCGCGACATCGCGGTGATTGCCGTTTCGGAAGAAGATGCAGTTAAATTAAAACAAGGACAAGGCATTTCGCCAAAATTATATCCGATTGAAAATTTAATCGGAAAAACCGCGGCGGCTTTGTGCTCGGGTTGTTTAACAGCGCTGGTTAGGGTTGACGAACGAAAAATTTCGCCAATTCGTGTTTTTAATTTATAATATTAAGGAAAAAAAGATGTCGATTTCAAACGAACAGAAACAAGAAATTATTGCCAAATACGGCACAAAGCCCGGCGATACCGGTTCTCCGGAAGTTCAAATTGCTATTTGGACCTACCGCATCAATACTTTGATTGAACACTTCAATGTTCATACAAAAGATTTACACTCACGTTTGGGTTTGATGAAAATGGTTAGTCGCCGTCGTCACTTGTTAGACCACTTGAAAGCTAAAAGCGAAGACAGATATCAGGCTTTGATTAAAAAATTGGATCTGCGTAAGTAATAGTCACAGATTAAAAAACTGCGGGGCAATGGGGCTCCGCAGTTTTATAAAATCCCGAAAATGTTTTCGGGTGAGGTTTATAGGAAAAAGAAAGGTAAAGAAATATGATTGAATTTAAGGAATGCCGCCAAGAAATGGATTGGGGCGGTCGTAAATTGGTTTTAGAAACCGGAAAAATAGCTCGTCAGGCAACCGGAGCAGTGGTGGCTTCTTATGGAGATACTGTTGTTGTTGCTACGGTTGTTGCCGCAAAAGAAGCTAAAGCAGATCAGGATTTCTTCCCTTTAACCGTTAACTATCAGGAAAAATATTATGCCACCGGTAAAATTCCGGGCGGCTTTATGAAACGCGAAGGCAAACCGTCAGAACGCGAAGTTTTAATTTCACGTTTGATTGACCGTCCTATTCGTCCGTTGTTTCCTGATGCTTTTAAAAATGAAGTTCAAATTATTTGCACAACTTTGTCGCATGACCAGAAAAACGATTCTGATGTTGTTGCCATGATTGCAGCCTCTGCCGCTTTGGCAGTTTCAGGTATTCCGTTTATGGGACCTATCGGCGCTGCTAAAATCGGCTATAAAAACGGTGAATATATTTTGAACCCGACTTTGGAAGAACGCAAAACTTCAGAATTGGAACTTGCCGTTGCCGGTACGTCAGAAGGCGTTCTGATGGTAGAATCAGAAGCTGACGAACTTTCAGAAGAAACTATGCTCGGCGCGGTTATGTTCGGTTTTGAAAGCTTCCAGCCGGTTATTAAAATGATTAACGAGTTAGCTAAACAGGCCGGCAAACCGGCTTGGGAAGAACCTAAGTTTCCGGCAGAATTTGATGAGTTGTATGCCCGCATTGAAAAAGATTATGCTAAAAAATATGAAGAAGCTTTTAATGAAGTTGACAAGCAAACTCGCAGCACCACTTTGGGACAGCTGGCTGAAGAAATTAAAGCCGGTATTGATCCTGAAAACGAACTTGAAGTTCGTTATATCGGTGATGTAATTGAGCACATTATGCACAAAGTTATGCGCGAAAAAGTTTTGACCACCGGCCGCCGTATTGACGGACGCGATACCAAAACCGTTCGCCCCATCAGTTGTGAAGTTGATGTTTTGCCGACTACTCACGGTTCGGCTTTGTTTACCCGCGGTGAAACGCAGGCTTTGGTTGTTACCACTTTGGGCACAGAAGATGATGCTCAGATTGTTGACGGCTTAATGAATGAGTATAAGCAAGACTTTATGCTTTATTATAACTTCCCGCCGTTCTCGGTTGGTGAATGCGGTCGTTTGGGTACTCCGGGACGTCGTGAAATCGGTCACGGTAAATTGGCATGGCGCGCTATTCATCCGATGTTGCCGACTGATAAAGAAAAATTCCCGTATTCTATTCGTGTTGTTTCGGATATTATGGAATCTAACGGTTCATCATCAATGGCTACCGTATGCGGCACAACTTTATCACTTGAAGCGGCCGGCGTGCCGATGAAAAAGCCGGTTGCCGGTATTGCCATGGGCTTGATTAAAGAAGCTGACGGCAGAGTTGCCATTTTGACCGATATTTTGGGTGATGAAGACCACCTTGGCGATATGGACTTTAAAGTTGCCGGTACCAAAGATGGCGTTACCGCTTTGCAGATGGATATTAAAATTACATCTATCACCAAAGAAATTATGAAAAACGCTTTGGCGCAAGCGCATGAAGGTCGTATTCATATTTTGGGTGAAATGGCAAAAGCGATTGCCGAGCCGCGTGCTAATGTGTCGCCGCTTGCTCCGCGTATTATTTCAATCAAAATTCCGGTTGATAAAATTCGTGAAGTTATCGGCTCAGGCGGTAAAGTTATTCGTGAAATTATTGAAAAAACCAATACCAAAATTGATATTTCCGATGACGGCGTGGTTCAAATTGCTTCTGCTAACACTGAAGACGGCCAAGCAGCTTTGGATATTATTAACGGTATTATTGCCGTTCCGGAAGAAGGCAAAATCTATAAAGGTGTTATTACCAAAATTATGGATTTTGGCGCATTCGTTCGTTTTGTCGGCACTACCGAAGGTTTGGTTCATATTTCGGAAGTTAAAGATGAGCGCATTGCCTCTGTTTCAGACTTCTACAAGGAAGGTGACACCATTTGGGTTAAATGTTTGGGTGTTGACAACCGCGGTAAGTGGAAGCTTTCAGCCAAACGCGTAAACCAAGAAACCGGTGAAGACCGCGAATAATCGCTGTTAAGCTTAAAAATAAACCCCTGCTTTTTAACCGAAGCAGGGGTTTAAGTTTTATTTAGTCCATGTTATTTGAAAATATATAGGTTCATTGACGCCTTTATGAGCAGTGCAAGCATTGTAAATACCGTCCATAGTTAAATTTCGCAGGCAATTTGATTGGTAGCAATAGGCGTCGCCAAGCCAAGCCTTATCAATTTTATTTTCCGTTTCGGCATTGCTGATAGTTTCTATATATTTGATACTATCGGCATTTTCTTTAGCTACGGTAAATGTGGTTTGGCAAATGGCTAAATTATCCGCAGATAAAGTTTTTAATGATGAGCCGGTCATTGATAAAAAGATTGTTGTGGCGGTTGAACCGATAAAAATTCGCCATTTTTGCCCAAAAACATCATATATACCGGTGAAGTTATTCGGTTTTGTCATATCAGTCGGGATTTCACCCATTTTTATAAAAGTTTCAGTTAAGTCAGCTCCGTTTTCTTGAATGTTCTTAAAGCTCTGGACATTACGAGCAACGGCATTGATAACAGTGTTAATTTGTTCAGAGTATTTATTAAGCTTGTACTTCATCATCGCCTTAGAGTAACCGGCAATAGCGCCGACAGATAAAACCCCGATAATTGCCAATACGCCAAGCATTTCTACCATAGACCGCCCTTGTGCCTGCGTATAATGGTCACCTACTAGGGATTTTCTCGCTCGTGTACCTTTTAGTGTACAAGTCGCTCCAAAATTCCGTCGTATCTGACTCATTCTCCGCAGGCTTGGATTATTTTTTAGGATAAACATTAAAAATCTCCTCAAAAAGTTGGTTTTGAGAAGATTTTACTCCGCGTTTTTTTTT
>JAJWCP010000135.1 GCA_021617435.1 Pseudomonadota bacterium | reverse complement strand
CTGTAGGAACGAACGCCGCTACCTGCCACGGTCGTAGCATGGTGGAAATGCTCGGGGTGTTGGCGATTATCGGAGTTCTGTCAGTCGGCGCTATTGCCGGTTACTCCAAGGCGATGATGAAATATAAACTAAATCAGCACGCCGTAGCGGTAAATGTGCTGATAAATAATGTGCTCGCAATTAAAGATAAACTGGAACATAGCGGAGACAGCTCAACTCGTTATAATATTTTACTGAACAAAGCCAACATGCTCCCAGACGGGATATTTTTTAATGGCAACACTAATTTATTGGAAGACCGCTATTTTAAAAATAAAATTAATATTGAATGGTCTCGCGCTAAATGGACTCTTCCTGACGGCACATCAGGACAAGATAATATCGGCGTAATGCACTTTTATTTTAATCCTACGGACGAAGGTCATGAAGTCTGCCGCAATATTCTTAACGCCGCTAAAGAAAACGCCGACAATATACACGAAGTATCAACACATTCGCGCGAAAGCGGCGATTCAGGCTTAAAACAAACTTCTTTTGTTTATGGTAATAATATGTGCCGCAACGGGTTGCAATGCTTAAAAAATTTAAGTTTGGATAATATAGCCACCTTATGCAACAACTGCAAAGCAGGAACGTGCATTTTGGGTATTACCTACAGATAGTCAGTTAAGTCCTTCGGTATAATAGCTGATTGAGGTATGCAAAAGTATGCTCAATTTAAGCAACATTTCAGGATAAATTTCTTTGGTGCCGTATTCATAGGCTTTAAGCTCTTCAATCGGCACCGCCAAAACAAAGGCGGCAACCGGCAAAGGCAAGCCCATAATCTGCCTGCGCCGAAAAATTCTTAACCCAACATAAATACGAAACTCAGCAACGTTATTCATAATCAAAACTCCGATTACGCTATAACATCGCTTATATACCACTTTTACAGCACAATCAAGTTATTTTTAACCGATAACGTGTTTTATTTTATTTTTCAACTCATAAGTTGTAATATCAATTTAAGAGGCGGGCTTTTTCGCGCTGCCAGTCACGCTCTTTTATGGTCTCGCGCTTATCATAAACCTTTTTACCGCGACCAAGTCCGATTTCAAGCTTAGCACGCCCGCGTTCATTAAAAAACAACTTCATGGCAATTAAAGTTGAGCCTTTGCGGCTAAGCTCATTGATAATTTTAATCACTTCCTTTTTTTTGAGCAGCAATTTGCGGTCGCGCTTTTCAGCGTGGCTTTCATAGCCTTTATTCGCATATTCGGCAATAAACATGTTTGACATATAAATTTCGCCCGATTTTTCAACCCCGAACGCGTCATTTATGTTAGCATGTCCCAGGCGCAAAGATTTTACCTCAGTTCCGGTAAGTTGTAGGCCCGCAATAAAAACATCTGCAATTAAATAATCAAAATGAGCGCGCCGGTTTTGAGCTACCAAACCGGTGGTGATAAAATCAGCCTTTTTAACTTTTTTCGCCATTTTTCAACTTCTATTTTGCAGACGGAGCAGCCTTAAACAAATTTTCAGAAGTTTCAGCTTTGGCTTGCGGCACCGCTTGAACAACCGGAGCTTTTTTAGGCACCGGTTTTGCTTCAGGCTCACTTGAGGCAGCCCGCTTGGTTACACGTACGCAACGACCCTCAATATAAGCGCCCGGCTCAATGGCGATAGAAGTATGAACGGCATCGCCGATTAAATGCGCAGTGCCGGCAACAAACAAATTTTCAACTTCCGCCGTACCGTGCAAAGAGCCGTACAGATTTAAGGTTTGAGCTTTAACCTGCCCGATAACCTGCCCTTTAACGCCAATGATAAGTTCATTGCAGCAAACATTGCCTTCCAACTTGCCGTCAATATGAATAATATCGCCGCCTAAAATATTGCCTTTAATTTTAGTGCCGATGCTGATAATGCTCGGAACCGGAGTGTTAGAACCGCGACTCATTTTTGCAATTTTCAAATATAACATTCTACGCCAATTTTTCATTTATTTTCCTTTATAATTGAACTTTCATAAATGCCATCGGATCAACCGGCGTACCATTATACAATACCTCATAATGCAGATGAGGACCGGTGGAACGTCCGCTTGAACCAACTTCGGCAATGGTAGCGCCCTGCTCAACATAATCGCCTTTTTTAACATAAGCGCGATTTAAGTGAGCGTAACGGGTTTTAAAGCCGTTGCCGTGATCAATTTCAACCAAAATGCCGTAACCGCTACTTTGTCCGGAACGAATCACTTTGCCTTTGGCCATGGTTTTAATTTTATTACCCTTATTGCTGGCTAAGTCAACACCTTTGTGAGCCGCCGACTTTTTATTAAACGGATCCGAGCGATGTCCAAACGGCGAACTGAGCCAATAGCTCCACACCGGCTTGCCTAAAGGCACCGATTTCATAACTTCTTTATAATAACTGACATCATCAATTTTACTGAACACTTCTTGCATTTTTTTGCTTAATTCAGCATTGTCAACCATCGGCACATCCGGCTCATAAGTACCGCCGGTGTTGTTTTTTTTGCTATTGGCAAGAGGATTGAAGTATTTATTTTGCTTTTTCATTGATTTGTTAATGGATGAAATAGCCTCTTTAATTTTGTTCATCTCTTTTTCGGAAAGCTTTTCAACCTGATTTAAAATTTCCATCTCTGAAACTTCAAGCTTTTCAAGAC
>JAJWCP010000036.1 GCA_021617435.1 Pseudomonadota bacterium | reverse complement strand
ACTAATAGCAGAAGTTTTTAACTGAAAGTGAGAAAAATATGGAAAAAGATAAAGCCCTTGACGCGGCGTTAAGCCAAATTGAAAGAGCCTTCGGTAAAGGTTCAATTATGCGGTTGGGACAAAGCACCAACATTGATATTGAAGCTGTTTCCACCGGTTCGCTCGGTATTGATATCGCCCTTGGTATCGGCGGTTTACCCAAAGGTCGTATTATTGAAATTTACGGCCCTGAAAGCTCCGGTAAAACCACATTGGCATTGAGTGTTATTGCTCAAGCTCAGAAAAAAGGCGGAACTTGTGCCTTTATTGATGCCGAACACGCGCTTGACCCATCTTATGCTAAAAAAATCGGCGTTGATATTGAAAATTTGCTGATTTCGCAACCTGATGCCGGCGAACAGGCGCTGGAAATTGCCGACACTTTGGTTCGCTCAGGCGCAATTGATGTTTTGGTTGTAGACTCGGTTGCCGCTTTGGTTCCGAAGGCCGAACTTGAAGGTGAAATGGGCGATTCGCACATGGGCTTGCAAGCTCGTTTAATGAGTCAGGCTTTGCGTAAACTCACCTCAACCGTTTCGCGCTCTAACACGCTGATTATTTTTATTAACCAGATTCGTATGAAAATCGGCGTTATGTTCGGCAACCCCGAAACCACCACCGGAGGTAACGCGCTTAAATTTTATGCTTCCGTCCGTATGGATATCCGCCGTATTGGCGCCATTAAAGATAAAGACGATGTTATCGGCAGTCAAACCCGCGTTAAAATTGTTAAAAACAAGGTTGCGCCTCCGTTCAAAACCGTTGACTTTGACATTATGTACGGCGAGGGCATTTCCAAAACCGGTGAATTGATTGATTTGGGCGTCAAAGCCGGAATTGTTGAAAAATCAGGCGCATGGTTCTCATACAAAGGCGAAAAGTTGGGGCAGGGACGTGAAAACGCAAAATTGTTCCTGCGTGACAATCCGGCCGTTGCCGATGAAATTGAAAACAAAATTCGCGCCGATGCCGGTCATTTAACCACAGAGTTAATCGGTGATGATGAACCGGTCAGTGATGAAGATTAATTAATCTTGTTTACGGCGAAAACCCCGTCGGAATTTTTTCCGGCGGGGTTTTGCTTTATTCAACATAAATTTTATTGACGTTTTGCAGCAAGTTATAACTAACTGCTGCTAACTCCCGATGTCATAGAAATGGACGAAATCTATCCGATAATTAAGCCGTTTTTATCAGCGGAAATATCAACGACCGAATCATCTTTAATCTCACCGTTTAAGAGCTTAATCGCGAGCGGGTTCTCAACATCTTGCTGAATTAAACGCTTCAGCGGACGAGCGCCGAATTCTTCGTCATATCCGTTATCGGCAAGCCAATCTTTGGCTTTATCATCAAGTTTCAGCTCAATATGCCTATCTGCCAAACGATTTTGCAGATGTTTGAGCTGAATTTCAACAATCTGACGAATATTGTCTTTGCTTAACGGATGAAAAACAATAATTTCATCAAGACGGTTAATAAATTCCGGACGGAAGAAGCCTTTCAACATCTCGCGCGCATCTTTGCTTTTTTCAGCGCTTCCAAGGTTAGAAGTCATAATCAAAAACGTGTTCTTAAAGTCAACCGTGCGACCTTGTCCGTCAGTCAAACGCCCGTCATCAAGCACTTGCAACAAAATGTTAAACACATCGGGGTGGGCCTTTTCAACCTCATCAAACAAAATTACCTGATAAGGTCTGCGGCGTACTGCCTCGGTTAAAACACCGCCTTCATCATATCCGACATATCCCGGAGGCGCGCCGATTAAACGAGCAACGGCATGCTTTTCCATATATTCCGACATGTCAATACGCAAATAAGCGCTTTCTTCGTCAAACAAAAACTCTGCCAGAGCTTTGGCAAGCTCGGTTTTACCAACGCCGGTCGGACCCAAAAACATAAAGGAGCCAATCGGACGGTTAGGATCGTTTAAGCCGGAACGCGAACGACGCACTGCATTAGCAACGGCGGTAATAGCTTCATCTTGACCAACCACTCTGCGGGCAATTACTTTTTCCATGTCTAACAGTTTTTCTCTTTCATTGCTCATCAGTTTGTCAACCGGAATACCGGTCCATTTTGAAACAACTTCCGCAATAACATCCGGCGTAACCGTTTCAACCGCGGTGTGTGCTTGCGCATGCGCGTTAATTTCATTGAGGCGTTTTTCCAGTTCCGGAATTTCTTTATATTGCAATTCGCCGGCTTTTTCATACTGTCCGTCACGCAAAGCTTTATCAACTTCAATGCGGGCTTTATCCAAAGATTCGCGCAGTTTACCGGCTTCCTGTACGCTGCTTTTACTGGCGTTCCATTTAGCGTTTTCATCGGCGGATTCTTTTTCAAGCGCCGTAATTTCGGTTTCAATTTTAGCCAAACGCTCTTTTGAAGCAACATCGGTTTCTTTACGCAAGGCCTCGCGTTCAATTTTAAGCTGAATCAAATGACGGTCAATTTCATCAAGATGTTCAGGTTTTGAATCAATAGCCATACGCAAGCGGCTTGCTGCTTCATCAACAAGGTCAATCGCTTTATCCGGCAAAAACCGGTCGGTAATATAACGATTAGACATTACCGCGGCGGCAACCAATGCTGCATCGGAAATACGAACTCCGTGATGCAATTCATATTTTTCTTTAATGCCCCGCAAAATAGAAATAGTATCTTCCACTTGCGGCTCATTAACAAATACCGGTTGAAAACGACGGGCAAAAGCCTGATCTTTTTCAATGTATTTTTGATACTCTTTTAATGTTGTAGCGCCGATGCAGTGTAACTCGCCTCGTGCCAACGCCGGTTTTAACAGGTTTGAAGCGTCCATTGAGCCTGAAGTTGCGCCGGCGCCCACAACGGTGTGCATTTCATCAATAAACAAAATGACCTGCCCGTTGGCAGCGCTTACCTCTTGCAGAACCGCTTTCAAACGCTCTTCAAATTCGCCGCGATATTTGGCGCCCGCAATTAACGCGCCCATATCCAAAGCCATTAAGCGCTTGTGTTTCAAGCTTTCCGGCACATCGCCGTTGACAATACGCAACGCCAATCCTTCAACAATGGCGGTTTTACCGACCCCCGGCTCACCGATTAACACCGGATTGTTTTTAGTACGCCTTGACAGCACCTGAATGGTGTGACGAATTTCTTCATCACGACCGATAACCGGATCTAACTTACCTTGCAAAGCGCGCTCGGTATAATCGGTGGCATATTTTTTAAGCGCGTCCATCGTATCTTCCGCGCTGGCGCTTTGCGCAGTACGCCCCTGACGCATATTATTAATTACCTGATTCAGCTTTTGCAAATCAACACCGTACGATTTTGCCGCGAGTAAAGCTTGCAAAATACGCTCAACCGTAACATACGAATCACCTGCCTTTTGAGCATTCTGTTCCGCCAAATCCAAGGTTTTGAAAAAGCTTTGCGACCCTGAAATTTGTACAGCATTACCCTCAACTTGCGGCAATTTATCAACATCGGCATTTACAGCCTCGCGCACACATTCGGCATCAGCGCCGGTTTGCGCAATAAGTGACGAAGCCAAACCTTCTTTGTCGTCAAGCATAACTTTAAGTAAATGCTCAGGCATCAAAAACTGGTTTGATTTACGGGCGGCCAGCGATTGCGCTGCCTCAATAAATCCGCGGCTTCTGTCGGTTAATTTTTCCATATCCATAGTTTTTATTCCTTTCTGTTTTTTATATAGGAATCAGTTGTTTTTTCCGCAAGGAGAAGATTCAAAAAAATGTTTATACCTGCATAAAGCGCTTGATTTACGGAAAGTATATTCGTAAACTGCTTTATTGTTTAATACTAAGGACTAAAATTATGGATAGCTACAGCACAATCAAAAACAGCCTTAATAAATTAAAACACGATGCGTATGAACAAATCGGTGAACAAGAAAAACCTTCAATGCTTACATCAATGGGCAGTTTTGGAAAACAAGCGGCAAATTCGCTTTATTTTATTCTGACTGAAAAAGAAAACATTATGTTCGCGGTTTTGCAACTCGTTTGTATTGTGCTTGGCTATTATATTTGGGTGCAGGCTTTAAGTTGGATTCCTGATGAGGTTTGGCAAGCGACTAAAGAAAATAAAGAAGGTACTTTTGTTAATATTTTGCTGTGGTTATGGTCGTTTGCCTGCGTTGGTTTGGTATCATTGCCACTCGGGTTGCTTACCGCCTGTATGAGTGCCTCATACATTTTGCGTTCAGAGGGCAAAGAATCAACGGTTGCCGAATGTTTAAAAGTGGCGCTGCCGAAAGCCTGGCCGATATGGGTATTCAGTTGGATTGACGGTTGGTGGACGGTTTTGCGCATTATGGAACGTTTGCCCAAAAAGAACGACAGAACTCCGCTTTCCACCAAATTGCGCAATGAAATTGTGTATAACGCATGGAAAGCCGCCTCTTTAGGCTTTGTTCCGGCGTTGTTGTTCGGGCGCGGCGCGGTTGAAGCCGGACGAGATTCTGTGCGGCTATTGGTTGACCGTTTTATGCCGCTCATAAAATTACGTTTAGCCTATGCTTTAATTTGTTGGATTGTCGGCATCGGTAGTTACATCGGTATTTTTTTCATCGGTGAACATATTTTTAGCGCCATGCACTCAAAATATGATATGTACACATTTTATTTTTACTGCGGACTGCCGATGATTATGGCTCTGCTGATAATTATGCTGATTTTTAGGCCGCTTTATATCATTTCCGCCTGCCGCATTTATGCCGGATATGCCCATAGTCAAGGCATTAAAGCCGAACTACCGCAATCATCGCCCAAATTTGTAAGCGTTGCGGTTGCATTTGCCGTGCTGGTGTTTATTATCGGCGTGTTGCTTCTTTATCATACTGAATTAGGGATTGACGCGCGTATTCTTGCTCCAGCGCTTCAAGGATAACTAAATAAAATAATTTGACAAAAGGGAACGGCTTTGCTATAAGTAAAGCTGTCAAAATCCCTATTGTGTTTTATTTTTTTATTTAATCTTAAAACTATTTCAGCTATGAAACGTTTTATTAAATTGTTCGCGCTTGTCGCGATGTTTGCCCTGATTGTATCGGCTTGCAAACAAAAGAAAGAAGAAGCTCCTATACCGGAAGCTCCAAAGGCAGAGGTTTATCAGCCGCAGCACAAAAATGCCGTTGTTGACCTCAAAACCGCCAAAAAGTACCACTATGTTGCCGCGCCGATGAGCACCGCCGCCAAATCGGTTACCGTGAGCTTTGATAACAAAAAGGTCTATCAGCCGATTGTTATCACGTTCTCCTACACCAACGGCGATACCTTTACTTACACGGTGCCGCAAGAGTTCGGCTTATGGAAGAATGAGGCCGGCAAATGGCGCGTTCTGAATGACGGTTCCACCGTTTGGATGCAGGGTCAAACCAAACAAGGCAAGTTCCACGAGTTCATATTCTATGGCGACCCGCGGAACAATGCCAAAAAAATTACACCGAACTCTTATACCGGAGTTATTGCCTACCGGTAAGTACGGTTTAGTTATCTCTTTGAAGGTGCAGAGCAATCTGCGCCTTTTGCTTTTTAAAAACTAATGCTTGCGATTGCGTTAAAACTGCTTTATATCCTCAAATTAAAGGAGAAACAAAATGCGTAAATTCGGGCTTAAACTGTTTAGTACCAACTTAAATACCAATCCGGCTTTATTAGAGCAGGGGATTGAGTTGGTTAAAAAGCATTCAACCGATATGTTTATTGAGCTGATGATTAAAGATTCCGGCTTTGCCGAGTTAGATGTGCTGGCAAAAATGTTTGCCGGAATTGAAGTGCGTTTGCATGCTCCGCACCATTTGTTAGGCTTTGATGCCGGTAACCCCGCGCTTGAAAGTTCTAACCGCAAACTTTTAGAACCGGTGCAGTATGCCGCCGATATTATGCACGCTAAAACTATGGTGGTTCATGCCGGTTGCGGTGAGGCTAAAGAGCATCTTAAAGAAACCATCAGGCAGTTTAAGCTTTTTAATGACAAGCGGATTGTGGTTGAAAACCTGCCGCTTCATTCCGACGGCGTCATTTTACACGGCACCACGCCCGCTGAAATTAAAACTATTATGGAGCAAACCGGTTGCGGTTTTTGTTTTGACTTTTCGCATGCGGTTTGTGCCGCTTATGCCATGGGTTGCAAACCGGAGGCTTTACTTGCCGGATTTTATGCCTTAAACCCTACTGTTTATCATTTATGCGATGGCTTTACCGATGATGAGGAAGATAATCATTTTCATTACGGCGATGGCAAGTTTCCGCTTGGCTTATGGCTTAAAAAATATACCGCCGATGATGCCTATATCACTATGGAAACCGGAATGACTTGCCCGCAGGATATTTCGCCGTGGGCAAAAGATTATGAATATATCCGCAAACTAGGCTAGATATCCCAAATGATTTTAAGATGTGTGCTTTGTTTTCCGATAAGCTTAGTGCACATGGTATAAATATTGTCCATACTCATATTTTTAAGGCAAACGCGCGAGGCAGTGCATCTTTGGTCGCCCCAAATGGTATAAACGCCGGAGTTGTCTGTGTTATAATCACCGACCACTTCAAGATATGTTATACTGTAACGATTTTCTTTGGCGGTAAGCACAATATTTTTGCAAATTTCTAAATTGTCGGTGCTTTGAGTTTTAAGCCGGTCAAGCATAAAAAAGATTGCCATATTTTTTTACCGGTTTCCGTTTTATTAATGGCGATATAAATTTCGGTTTTGAAAATATCATTGAGATAATTTTCATACGGGGTATACATCTCAACAGGAATTTCACCCATTTTACTAAAATATTTGGTAATAGGAGTGGTGGTGTTGTTAGCGGTTTGGATATTATCAAAGCTGTGAATATTGCGTGCCACTGCGTTAATTACGGTGTTGATTTGCTCGGCGTGTTTGTTGAGCTTATACTTCATCATCGCTTTGTTATAACCGGCAATAGCCCCAACGGACAGGACGCCTATTATCGCTAAAACTCCTAACATTTCCACCATAGACCGCCCGGCACAATAACTGTCACCATCGGGCTTGACCCGATGGTCCAGGTCAAACCAAGTAGCAAATTTGTTCAACCTGGATTGTCGGATCAAGTCCGACAATGACAATGTGTGGTGTAAAAAGCGGCTAAAATCTGATTTCATGAGTAAAAATCCTCTCAAATTGTTGCATTTGAGAAGATTTTACTCCGCGTTTTTTTTTTGCAATATTTACGAGTCCGTGCTGTGTATAAGTTGTATTTAAATCCCTTTATTCTTCATAACAGCAGTTGTTTGTTTTGGTAATGCGGGCGGCTTTAAGTTTGCTCGGAGTAACGTTTTCGCCTTTTTTGCCGCATAGACTGTGATATAAAAAATTTTTGCCGCTATGCTCATCAACGCAGTGGAAACCCACGCGTTTTTTACTCAGATTGTTATTGCTTTCGGCATTGTAATTAATGGCGGCAATAAAATCGGCAAAAATTACACTGTCCATTTCAGAGTTTAAAATCCGCGGTTGATTGTTGCGGCGGGGATTGGCCGGATCATAAACCAACATTTTGTTATTGTTGTTAATTATCAAATACGAATGTTGTCCGGGCCGGGTAGTGACGTTTTGAATCTGTGCCATGCTGTTGACATAATATGATTTGATGCCGCAGTTTTGCAACACATATTGCGAGAGAGCGGCGCGCTCGGAACACATTGCCATCTTGTTGGCAACTAAATATGAAAAAGAATCAGCATCAAATATACAAGCGTTGCGTAAATCGGTTTTTTCTTTCGGACATAACGGAAGCTTCTGTTCCATAAAATTTTGCAACAAAGCTAAGCTTTCATTAAGCGGCTTGCCTGTTTTATTGTTGGCTGAAATGTTTTTAATTAATTGTCTTAAACCAACCTTAAAAGAGTAATCTTGTTGACATAAGGTATCAATATCAAAATTATAATCGCTGACAAAAGAGCCTTGCGAACCTTGCAACAAAATCGGAATTTTGCCGTTTGCAATATTGTCGGCAATGATAAAATCGGTGTTATTATCGGCAACTATGTTACAGCTGAATTGTTGTGTCATTTTTTTAGTCCCCACTTACAAGCTATGTTAACACAATGTGATAAATAAATCAAGCCGCGCGGTATTTTTACGCTATTTTAATTTGTTGCGGGCATAATTTTATATTATGTTTTTTGCAGGAGGAAATATGCAAAATTGGGAAGAGGTTTTAGCTCATTATAACATTACGGGCAAGGTTACCGGCATTAAAGAAGGACCGTTAGTAACAACCGTTGAATTTTTACCGACAGCCGGAACCAAACTTAAAAATGTGGCGGCGGCAACCGATGATATTGCCCGCGAAATGGGCGTTTCATCACTCAGAGTTGAGGTAATTGAAAACACTAATTTAATCGGGTTTGAAATTCCGGCGCAAACTCCAAAAACCGTTGATTTTGAGGCTGTTTTGGCGCAAACTCCGCATCCTGATGGTAAACTGCCGATTTGTTTGGGATGCGACGTTGTCGGTGCGCCGGTTTGGACAGATTTAAGCAAACTGCCGCATTTGTTGGTGGCGGGAACGACCGGTTCTGGTAAATCGGTGGGGCTTAACACCTTTATTCTTTCGCTGATAAAATATAAAAAGCCGAGCGAGGTAAAATTTGTTTTAATTGACCCCAAACACATTGAATTTTCAGTTTATAATAATCAAAAATATATGTTCTGTCCGGTGGTGACCGATAACACGCAGGCAACTGCGGTGTTAGAATATCTGGTGCAAGAGATGGAGCGCCGCTATGGGCTTTTTGAACAAACGATATCTAAAAATATTGAGGCTTATAATAACAATAACTCTCCGCTGCCGTATTTGGTTTGCGTGATTGATGAATTTGCCGATTTAATGGCGGCGGATAAAAAGGTTGAAAAGGCTGTGCAGATGTTGGCGCAAAAAGCGCGCGCCTGCGGCATTCATTTAATTTTGGCAACTCAACGCCCGTCGGTTGATGTGGTAACCGGCGTGCTGAAAGCCAACTTTCCGGCGCGCTTGGCATATAAAACCGCGAGCGCAACCGATTCACGCACAATTTTAGACGAGTCAGGAGCAGAAAAGCTTATCGGGCGCGGCGACGCGTTGTTTTTGCAGGCAAACGGCGAATTGAAACGGGTGCACGGCGCTTATGTTACTGACGCGCAAATTGCCGCGATGTTAGAGCCATACCGCGCAAGCATAAAACCGCTTAATTTGCCGCAAAGTAAAACAGAAGACGAGGGCGCAAAACCGGAAGCGAAAAAAACAAAATCATGGTGGCGGCGCTTATGGGACTTTTGGCTTTCGTTAAGACAAAAAGACCGCAAACTGATTATTAACGGCTTTTTCTGGCTGCTTGGTTTGCTTACCGGCAAACAACTTGCCAAACCGACTGCCACCAAACGCAAAAGGAGATAATTATGACCGATAACGGATTAATAAATATCAGTAACCAAGCGGCAGTGGCAAAATTAGCCTTATGGGGCGCGACTTTGCTCTCATTCCGCCCGCAAAATGAGGCGCATGACGTGTTGTGGATGGGCGCGCGCAACAAGTTTGACGGCGAGCACGCCATCAGGGGTGGAGTGCCGATTTCATGGCCGCGATTTGCCGAAGAAGAGCTGAATAATCATCTGCCGCGGCACGGGTTTGCGCGTGTTTCCGAATGGCGGGTTGTCGGTCTTTCTGCCGATGAAAACAAGGCGGAAATGGAGCTGATTTTAAATTCTCAGCCTCAATATAATTTGGCGGTTACGGCAAAATTAACGCTTAAAATCGGCGAGGTTTTAGAATATTATCTTGAAACGACCAATAACAGTGACACTCTCTTTGAGTTCAGCGAGGCTTTGCACGCTTATTTTAACATCAGTTCGCTTGCAAATGTTACAATCAAAGGGCTTAAAGGACAAAATTATAAAAATTCTTTAACCGGTAAAACCGGCGCGCTTACTGATGATATAAATATCGCGGCGGAATTTGATTCCATATTTTTAGGTCATACCGGCGCGGTTGAAATTGAAGACCGCGGCTTTAACCGCATTATATGTATTGAAAAGTTCGGTTCGCAAACCACGGTGGTGTGGAACCCGTATAAAGATTTGGCGGAAATGAGCGTGAACCAGCATAAAACTTTTGTTTGCGTGGAGCCCTCAAACGTGGGTGATTATCATATCAAGTTAGCTCCGCATGCCACCCACAAAATCGGAATGAAAATTAAAGTCAAAAAACTTAATAAATAACATCTTAACCATTTGCAAGTTAAGGTATTTTATGGTAAAATACTAATATCGTAAACGAATTGGCGTTAAAGGAGCTGAGAATGAGCAAAGAATTAAAAGATTTTATTGATGACTGGCAAGTTAATGTTAAAGAAAAATCCGCCACCCACAAAAGCGGGCTGCAAATCGGTTATGACGCGACTAATGAGGACGGCTCTCTTAGGGTTGCATACAGCGGAATGACAACATTTTTGAAAAATACTTATGCCGAATTGCAAAGTGCGGAAGCGGTAGAAAAACGCCGTGCAGAACTCACGGAGGAATTTGTGGCGATTTTTAACGCCAAAATGACGCCGCAATTTAGTAAAATACCGCTCAAACCGAGTTCACGTGAGTATTAGTTTTTTACATTTTTATAACAAGCTTTAAGGATAACCCCAATGGCGCTGACGAAAGAAGACATAGACGCGGTAATTGCTCAAACCGAAAATCAAGATGAAATCAGACATTCTCTTTCAAACTATTTTGAAGGTTTGGACAAGCCGGTGGCGGTTGCAATGGCAACTGGTATTAAAAATGATAATGTTGATGAAGTTGTAAGTTTTTTGCGCAGACAAGGTATTGATGCGGTTTCTTTTATTGATCCCCAAGCAGCACATCCTGATAAGTTTGTTGTAACTGAAAGAAGTGTTTTATGCCCATTTATGAAGCCGGAAGATTCATTAAAAGCCACAACTCTCATAGAAGATGCTGTATTAAATAATGGTGGCTTTGTGCAAGGATATGTAAATCTGTATACGTCGGAAAATTTGCTTTATGCAATTGATTCACCTGTTGAAGCAGTACATCGTCGGAAAGGTATAAACCTTAAAGACCAACATCCTGATCCGATACAGTTTCAAGAAATTGAACAACGTAACGGTGGTGATTATAAAAGTTTTATTGACCGAAAAATAAATGAAGCAAATGTAGGTGCTGAGGTTGTTGATTTTGATGCAATTGATATAAATAATGTTTTTAAAAACGGAATACCGGAATTGTTCCGCGGAGGTACATTGGGAGCTAACCCTTATGCAACTGTCTCTCATTCCGCTTCCAGAAAAGTTGCGCATTCATCGCCATCAATATATATCGCTTCTCATTATAGCGGCAACGGCGAAAATGTGTCCACTAACGGTGGGGCTATTTATGAAAAAACTAAAAGCGGACTTGATTATGGCTTTATCTATAAGTTTGCAAGTATGGGTGATGAACAAAGGTTTTATAAAAATACAGGGATTGAACATGGTTTATATTCAAAAACAAGAGATGAGGTTGATTTAACGGATCCTCACTCTCTACCGTGGAACGATGGAGAAGGTCCGCTATATGAAACACCGATTTTACCACACCATAATAAATTAAAAGCAATATATGTTAATATTGGGGGAACATACGCACAGAAAAAGAAGTTGTATTCTATACCACTTGATGAAAACGGTAAAATTGCAGACCCTGAATGGCGTGATTTTATGGCTTTGCATGAGCCGACCGATGACAAAGTTCTTGGATATATAAAAGATCGGCAAAACGCGCAAAAAAAAGAACAAGATCTGAATCCTAATCATGCTTATACATTTGAACTCAAACAAGGATTAGAAGCCGATAATCAAGAATATCTTAATAATATGAGTACCAAAGAATTTCTGCGTAATTTTATACCAGATGGAAATATAAAAGAAACAGAAAATGGTTTACAGGTAAATCCTTCAACGGTGGATGGTTTTAATAACTTAGCGCTAGACGGGTCATATATAAGTAAAATACCTGATTTATCTTCTGTAAATGTTGTCGGTACGTTTTGTATGAAAGATATACCGGAAATAGATGCGGCTAAGTTGCCTACGACAACGCGAGGATGTAGCTTAAATAATGTAGGTGTTAAAAATGTTTCTGCGGTTTCAGCTGAAAGTTTTTTACAGATAATTGGCGCAGAAGCAAACAAAGACGGGGTTTATAATATTTACGGTAGTCTCAATAATATGCGGTGCGATGGGATGCCTGCCGGATGGGATAAAAT
>JAJWCP010000134.1 GCA_021617435.1 Pseudomonadota bacterium | reverse complement strand
GCCCCAACGATGTCGGCACCAAAAGCCGATGCCTTACCACTTGGCGACACCCCAACAATAATATAAAGTTCTCATCACTGCCACCCGGTGGCAGGATGGTGCGCCCGCTAACGCACTGCGCATCTTTCGCTTGCGCTCAAGACCTCGGACAGCAAAGCTGCCTCGTCCAGCGGCGAACCACTTGCGCGGTTCTTGCTAGTCGCCCCAACGATGTCGGCACCAAAAGCCGATGCCTTACCACTTGGCGACACCCCAATAACTTGGCGATGGGTTATATGTAAAATAAAAAAAATATAAATGCAAGAGTTTTTTTGTTATCTTTGCAGAAAATTTTTGCTTTTGCCATAAACAATAACCGCTTATTTAAGATAATGCGGTTACATTGTATGATAAAGAAGTTGTTTATAATATTGTCGTTGTTTTGGCAAGGGTATACTCAGCAATTTGGACGGCAAAATAAAACCCCGCCATACGCGCTGTTCCTGAAATCGGGCAGCTCATTGCACATAGCGGGGAAAACGAGGGATTAGCCGTTTATTTATTGTGTTCTTTTTCCGCAGAAACTGATTTTTCAGGTTTTACGGTTGAAGAATTGTTTTCTTTTGAAGACGGTTTTGCACCGCTGCATCCGCATGTCATTTATTTCCTCCTCAAATAATGGTTAAACTTTGTATGTTACAGCGTTTACAGATATATTGCGCCGAACATTATTTACAATCTGAACTTTGGTTGATGTCCATGGTTTTTATTTACCAAAAATAAACGATAGGATTATTATAATATGCACAATATTATGCCATTTAACGGAGGCTTTTATGCTTAACTTAAAATATGTTCCCATTCATTCGTTTAATGAAAACATTGCCTATGTGCACACCGATTGCGAGGCTTATAAAACCGATGATATACGAACGATGACGCGGGTTGAAATTCATGGCGGGGCGGTTACGCTTAATGCCTTTTTGCAAGTGACCGATGACATCTCGCTGGTGCAGCCTGATGAGTTGGGATTAAATGCTGAGGCGTTTGATATGCTGGGTCTTCCGGAAGGAGCGAGAGTTACAATGGTGCTTGCTGATGCGCCGCAAAGCATAAAAGCGGTAAAGCGCAAAATACAGGGCAACATTTTAACTGCCGGAGAATATAAATCTATTGTCGGAGATATTTTGCAACGCAAGTATTCTAATATAGATATTGCGGCGTTTTTAAGCGCATTCAGCGCATTTTCAACTGCGCCGGAAATAGTTTCATTTGTACAGGCTTTGTTATTTGATAAAAATTTATTTTGGGATGAAGAAGATATTGTTGCCGACTGTTATACTTTAGGCGATATTCCGGGGAATAATACCGATTTATTGGTAACGGCGATTGCCGCGGCTTATGGTATGCCGATGCCGAAAGTGGTGGTACCGGAAGTTTCTTCATGTTTTGGATCAGCGCACACCATGCGTGTTTTTGCCGATATTGATAAAAATCCGGTGGAATTGGCGCGTTTAATTAAAGAAAATCGCGGAGCGG
This sequence comes from Pseudomonadota bacterium, assembly GCA_021617435.1. Classification (GTDB taxonomy): domain Bacteria; phylum Pseudomonadota; class Alphaproteobacteria; order RF32; family CAG-239; genus CAAFZY01. The sequence continues at coordinate 1,172 of JAJWCP010000134.1, read as the reverse complement.
TGGTCAGCTATAAAACGTTATCGGTCTATAAGGCGCTTTCTGCTTTGCAGTCGGTGGCGGCTTATTTGAATATCAAAGACGAGGCTTATGCCATTGTGCGTTTGTTGGCGCTGAAAGCCGCAGCCGGTATTACACATTTGGTGGTTGATATTCCGGTTGGGCCGAAAACATTAATTAAAACTCCACAGCAGGCTATTCATGCCCGTAAATTGATAGAATATGCCGGCGATGTTTTAGGGCTTAAAACCGATGTGGTGATAACCGATGGGCGCGAACCGGTCGGTGCCGGAGTGGGGGCACTGCTTGAAGCTCGCGACATCAGGCGTATTTTGCGCAATAAAGATACCGCGCCGAAAGGGTTACTTGAAAAAGCCTTGTTTTTGGCGGGGCGTGTGCTTGAGTTTGATCCGGCCATGAGAGGCGGACAAGGCTATGAGGCAGCCAAAGAGATTTTAACTTCAGGTCGGGCATTGGAAGCCTTTGATAAAATTATTACCGCGCAGGGTAGGGCGGAACAATCTGATTTTGGTACGTTAATACGCGATGTAACGGCAGAAACCGGCGGCAAAATTATGGCGATTGATAATAAAATTATTCGTAAAATTGCAATGCTCGCCGGTGCAATACAATATTCCGGTGCCGGTGTTTATTTGTTTAAAAAAGTTGGCGATGAAGTTGCCAAAGGCGATGTTTTATACCGGATTATTTCATGCGATTCCGCTGATTTTGCCGTGGTAAACTCGTTTGCCGATGCCGATAACGGGTATGATATAGCAAAGGATTAACTTTTGCTCGCGTTTAGCAGGCATCTGCTTGTAACTTTTTTTCTGATGTAACTATTTGTACACCACGAAAAAAAGTTACTGCGCATTAGCCTCATTCTCCGCAGGCTTTTTTGTATATATAGATTTATCGTTTCCATACAATCGCAAGTTCTGTTCCGCTTGCGGAGCTTATACCATAGTGCTTGGTACAAAAATCGTAAATATCATCAAGCTTTAAGTTTTTTAAGCATCTATTGTCGTTATTGCAATTTTTATCTCCGTATAAAAATCCGGCTTTGTTTTCTGTGCTGCTGTGATTACTGGCTGAAGACATATAGCTTAGATTATCGGAATTTTCTTTGGCGGCAATCAGAATGTTTTTGCAAATTTCTAAGTTATCGGCTGATT
>JAJWCP010000133.1 GCA_021617435.1 Pseudomonadota bacterium | reverse complement strand
ATTTCTGATTTAAAATATAATAATCTCTTTTATTTAAAATAGATGTTTATAACTTACAATAGGGGTTTATCTCTTGTTGTTGACGTTATATAAAAAATCTATGAAAAATTTTATTGATACATACAGTGTTTCACGTGAAACATACCAAAAGCTTGAACAACTTGTGGCTCTTTTAAACGAGTGGCAGGCTAAGTTTAATTTGGTAAGCAATAATTCTTTGCCTGAAGTTTGGCAACGTCATATTGCAGATTCTGCTCAGCTTTTCAAATACTTAAACAAACGAGTTGATTCTGTTTATGATGTTGGCAGCGGTGCCGGATTTCCTGCGTTAGTGCTTGCTGTTATGGCACAAGAGCAATATCCGAGCATGAAGTTTACGCTAATTGAAAGTATTACTAAAAAAACACTGTATTTAAATGAGGTTAAAACAGTGCTCAATTTGAGCAATGTAACTGTTTTAAATAAAAGAACCGAAGATATTTTGTTGCCGCCCGCCGATGTGATAACAGCACGCGCAGTTGCTTCATTAGATAAACTTTTGGGCTATGTTTTTAAATTTACAAACCGCCAAACCAAACTTATTTTTCCTAAAGGCAAAAGTTACCGTGAGGAACTTGAAACTGCCGCTAAATTGTGGAATTTTAAGCTTGAAGTCTGTAAAAATGAAACTTCGGCAGATGGTGTTGTTTTGTTGCTTGAAAATTTAAGGAGAAAATCAAAATGAAAGTAATTGCGGTTGCAAACCGAAAGGGTGGCGTTGGTAAAACCACCACAGCGATTAATATTGCCACTGCTATGGCGGCTATTGGCAAAAAGGTATTGGTACTAGATTTAGACCCGCAAGGAAACGCTACCACCTCTATGGGAGTTGACAAGCGCAAATGCGAGTATTCATCTTATGATGTATTAATCAATAATATAAATCCGGAACTTGCGATTAAATCATGTGAAATACCTGATTTTTATATTTTGCCGTCAAAACCGGAACTTGCCGGCGCCGAAATTGAACTTATAGATATTGAAAAACGCGAATTTGTACTGCGCCGCGCCTTAATGACTCTAACCGGTAAATATGATTATGTTTTGATTGATTGTCCTCCCTCATTAAATTTAATTACCATTAATGCTTTGGTGGCCGCTAACTCCGTAATTATTCCTCTGCAATGCGAATTTTTGGCATTGGAAGGCTTAACAGATTTAATTAAAAATATCAATCAGATAAAAAAAGTATTTAATCCCGGACTTAAAGTGCAAGGTATAATTTTAACTATGTTTGACCGCCGCAATAATTTAAGTTCTATGGTTGAAAAAGATGTGCGCCAATATTTTGGCGAGTTGGTATATCAAACAGTAATTCCGAGAAGCGTGCGCATTTCAGAAGCGCCGTCGCACGGTAAACCGATACTTATTTATGATTTTAAGAGCGTAGGCGCGCAAGCATATATTAATTTAGCCAAAGAAGTTTTAAAGCGTGAAAAGGAGATATAATAATGGCAGTAAATAATAAACACGGTTTAGGGCGCGGATTAGGCGCTTTGTTGGGTGATGATTCGCTTGACTTAAATATTGATGATTTTTCAGATAATCAAAAACAAGCTGTAAAAACATTGCCGCTCAGCAAGATTGTTGCCGGACAATTTCAGCCGCGCCAAACTTTTGATGATGAAGCAATTAACGCTTTAATGCAATCCGTAAAAGAAAAGGGTGTTTTGCAACCGATTCTTGTGCGTCAAAAAGGTGATAGGTATGAAATTATTGCCGGTGAAAGACGTTTCCGCGCCGCGCAAAAGGCAGGCTTAACCGAAGTGCCTGTTATTGAGAAAAATCTAGCCGATAATGAAGTTCTTGAAGTGGCGTTGGTTGAAAATATAGTTCGTCAAAATTTAACCGCACTTGAAGAAGCCGCCGGTTTTGATAAGCTTATTGAAGATTTTAACTATACACAGGAAAAGCTTTCAACTGTAATCGGCAAATCACGCAGTTATATTGCCAACACTTTGCGTCTTTTATCGCTTCCGGAAGGGGTTAAATTATTGTTAAATAATGGAAAGTTGTCGGCAGGACATGCTCGTGCTTTAATAGGTTTGGATGGTGCGGAAGAGGTTGCTCAAAAAATCGTCGCTGAGGGATTAAATGTGCGTCAAGTTGAGGAATTAGTCGCTAAACTGAAGGATGCTTCTCCAGAGCCGAAAAAAACGCCTTTAAAGCCAAAAGCCCAAAAAATTAAAGATTCTGAGTTGATTGAAATTGAAAAAGGCTTAACATCACGCTTTGGAGTTAAGGTTCAAATCAATAATTCAAAAAACGGCAAAGGAAAAATTGTGCTTTCTTATAATAATATAACCGAGCTTGAATCTTTGCTTGAAAAATTTGAAAGTTGATAAAAATAATGATAAAAAATCCGCTTAAAGTCTAAGCGGATTTTAGTTTAACAAGCAAGTTTTTTCGCTATATCGGTTAATTCGTTTTCAGTTAAACAAAAATTGCTTTGAATCCATTTTTGCTTTAACAGGTTAAGCGTTGCTCCTATTTTTGCATTGTCGTCAATACCCAAAGTAATTAAATCAGCGCCGGTAACCGGAAATTTTGGAGTTGCCGATTCTTCAATTTTTGCAAAAATTTCTTTAATGGGAAAATCATGTAAATTGTTTTTAGCAGCATAAAATAAAACTTTATCTTTGCAAAATTCTTTAC
>JAJWCP010000132.1 GCA_021617435.1 Pseudomonadota bacterium | reverse complement strand
ATTATAAATCTTTTCAGCTGTTTTTTTGCTGATTCCGTCAACTTTCATTAAATCGGGCACGCCCGCTTGCGCAATTTCTTCAGCCGAGCCGAAATGATTTAACAAATCGCGCTTGCGTTTGGCGCCGATTCCCTCAATTTCATCAACGCGCGATTTATAAACCGACTTGCCGCGTTTTTTGCGGTGGGTGCCGATGGCAAAACGGTGCGCCTCATCGCGCAAATTTTGCAAATAAAACGCAATCGGCGAACGATACGGCAATGCAAAACTTTCGCGCCCCAAAACATGATAAAATTCTTTACCGGCGTTTCTGTCCGGCCCCTTGGAAATGGCAATAATCGTAATGCCGCTTAAATCGTAATCTTTTAAGCAGTCGTGCACGGCGTGGAGCTGCCCTAATCCGCCATCAAGCAAAATTATATCGGGGCGATTCTCCGGCGTCATTTTTTCAAAGCGGCGGGTTAAAACCTCTTTCATCATCGCAAAGTCATCATTGGTGATGTCAGGATTTTTAATGTTAAAAGTGCGGTATGCTTTTTTATCAAAACCCTCCGGAGTTGCCACCACCATGGCGCCGATGGCGTAACTGCCCTGAAAATGCGAGTTATCGTAAATTTCAATTCGTTTTGGCGGATTCGGCAGACCGAAATATTTGACCAGCTCCGCCAAATTGCTTTTAACCGATGCGGTTTCGGCAATTTTGCGTTCAATTGCCGCCAGAGCGTTTTCTTTGGCGTTGGTAATCAGCTTTGCTTTAACGCCGCGGGTGTAATTATAAATTTTCACCCCGATGGCTTCTTCCAAAAACTCCGTGTTTTCCGGCAGTTCTGAAATATAAATTTCTTTCGGAGGAATATGATTGCCGTAAAACTCGCTGATAAAGGCTTCCAATATTTCCGCGTCGCTCGCGTCGTCGGTTTGTTCCGGAAAATACGGCACGTTGCCGCAATTTTGCCCGCCGCGCACAATAAACAGCTGAATGCAAATCAGGCCGCCTTTGCGGGCAATGCCGATAATATCAACCGACTGTAAGCCTGAGTATTCAACCAAATTGCCGGTTTGAATGGCGGTAAGCGCGCGGATTCGGTCGCGATAAACGGCGGCAAGCTCATATTCGCAACGCTCGCTGGCGACAAGCATTTTTTGCGATAATTCGTCCTGAATTTTAGTGTTTTTGCCTTCCAAAAAGTCTATAACCTGATTAACCAATGCGCGGTAATCTTCTTTGCTGATTTTATTAACGCATGGTGCGGAGCAACGTTTTATTTGATAAAGCAGGCAAGGGCGCTGTCGGTTCTTAAAATCAGAGTCGCGGCACGAGCGGAGTAAAAAAGCCTTTTGAATAATATCCATAACGTTATTAACCGCCGAGGCGTTAACAAACGGTCCGAAATAACGACAGTTGCCGCTGCGTTTGCCGCGCTGTTTGCGCAATGCCGGATAATCTTCATGGGGGTTAATCATTAAATGCGGAAAAGTCTTGTCGTCTTTGAGTAAAATATTAAACCGCGGCGAAAAACGCTTAATCAGCTCGTTTTCCATCAGCAGAGCTTTGGCCTCGTTTTCAACAATAATAAACTCCATGCGGTCAACTTCCGCCACCATGCGCTGCAAGCGGAGCGGAAGCTTATCAAACTTGGTGTAAGCCACGATTCGTTTTTTAATGTTTTTGGCTTTTCCGACGTACAAAACCTCGTCGCTTTTGCTTATCATGCGGTAAACCCCCGGATTTTGCGGGGCGATTTTTACGTTGTTTTTTAAAACTTCCAAGCCGTGTTTAATATCTGCCATTTTTCCCTCATGAAATTATATATAACGTGCTTTGCGGGAAAAATAAACAGAAATTTACATGAGCTGAATGTAAAGCCAACATTTATCAGAGGCGCAAAAACTGCAAGCGTCATCAATTTGTTTTATGCTCATATCTTTCAAACAAACATTTGCCGGACCACATATTTTGTCCCCGCTTATGTGGCGTGAATATTCTTGTTTATCGCTATAATCATTGCGGAAAAATATTTGGTAAATATCGGCGTGATTTTCTTTTGCGGTGATAATAATATTGCGGCAAATTTCCATACTTCTACTGCTTTTATCAATCAAATCAGTTATGCCCAGATAGTTTGTATTGTGATAATAAATGTTTATGGTGGTGTCAAACACATCCTTAAGAATCCAATTATTGTTTTGTACTATCATTTCTTTTGGAATTTCACCGAGTTTATCAAGTATCGGGATTAAATTGTACTCGCCTTCAGAACTTATTAGCCGTAAATCATTATAATAACGAATTGAGGCGTTAATGATGGTGCTTAACTGCTCTGATTGTTTATTTAATTTATACTTGAACATTGCCTTAGAGTACCCGGCAATAGCGCCAACTGACAGCACCCCGATAATCGCCAGAACTCCGAGCATTTCCACCATACTGCGACCTGCACAAACACTGTCATTATCGGGCTTGGACAATGCGTTCACCACTATGTTGTCATATTCGGGCTTGACCCGAATATCCAGGTTGGACAAAGCAGCAAATTTATTAGACCTGGACACTCCGATCAAGTCGGAGTGTGACAGAGAAGGGGTGGACTTTGGGTTTACATCAGAATCTGATAATTTGGTATTTTCTGATTTCATAATAAAAATCTCCTCAAAAAGTTAGTTTTAAGAAGATTTTAGCTCGCGTTTTTTTTTT
>JAJWCP010000131.1 GCA_021617435.1 Pseudomonadota bacterium | reverse complement strand
TACCCATGCGGAACTTGCGCGGAAGCCGGCGCTATTGCCGCCATGAACGCCGACGGCGGGCGCTTAATTAAAGATATTGTGGTAGTTGCCGACGGCGATTCTTTAATCTCACCGTGCGGAGCGTGTTTGCAACGTATTTTTGAGTTTGCCGATGCTGAAACTACCGTGCATTTGGCGGATTTAACCGGTATTAAACAATCGCTTAAAATTGCCGAGTTACTGCCGGTTTCATTTAATGAAGGGAGCTTAAAATAAATGACGACTGATTATGTTAAAAATTTACGCCGCTGTTTGGCGGACAAACGGCCTGAAACTTTGCTTATTTTAGGTTCCGGTCTTGGCGGTTTGGCCGATTCTTTGCAGAATAAAACCGAAATAACTTATTCTGAATTAGGGTTTCCGGCAAGCACTGTTAAAGGTCATGCCGGTAAACTTGCAGTCGGTGAGGTTGCCGGTAAAACCATTGCTTGCATGCAGGGGCGTTTTCATTTGTATGAAGGCTATGAACCGGCGCTGATTAAAAATGTTATGGCGGCGTTTGCCGCTGTTGGCATTAAAAACTTAATTGTGACCAATGCCGCGGGTTCATTGCGTCCTGATATGCCTGCCGGAAGCTTAATGCTTATAACCGACCACATCAATTTCAGCGGTCGCAATCCGTTGGTAGGCGCCAATGACGATAATGTCGGTCCGCGTTTTCCGGATATGAGCGAGGCCTATAATAAAGCAGAGTGTGCCAAAATTAAAGCCGTCGCCGCGCGCGAGGGTATAAAACTTCATGAAGGAGTTTATTTAATGGTTTTGGGTCCCAATTTTGAAACTCCGGCTGAGGTGAAAGCGTTCGGCATTTTAGGCGCTGATGCGGTTGGTATGTCCACCGTGCCGGAAGTTATCGCCGCCGTTTATGCCGGAATTAAAGTGGTGGGCGTTTCGGTAATTACCAATTTGGGAACCGGTTTGCAAACATCTGTCCAAAGTCATGCCGAAACTTTGGCGCAAGCTGATGAGGCTTCAAAAAAATTAGCTCGTTTGTTACAATTATATATGGAGGAAAAATAGTATGTTTCCGCAGGAGATTATTCGCAAAAAACGCAATAAGCAAAAACTTACGGCAGAAGAAATTAAGTTTTTTGTTGATGGTTTGGTAAGGGGTGAAATTGCCGACAGCCAAATGGCATCTTTAAGTATGGCAATGTTTTTAAACGGGCTTGACAGAGATGAAACAGTTGCTTTAACCCTTGCTATGCGCGATTCCGGCGATGTTTTGCATTGGCACGTTGACGGACCGGTGATTGACAAACACTCAACCGGCGGTGTCGGCGATAAAGTAAGCCTTATGTTGGCGCCGATTTTGGCAGCTTGCGGCGGTTATGTTCCGATGATTGCCGGACGCGGTTTGGGGCACACCGGCGGAACTCTGGATAAGCTTGATTCCATAAAAGGTTATAACACTTCAGCCTCTGAAGACGTTTTTGTTAAAACGGTTTCTGAAATCGGCTGCGCTATTATCGGACAAACAGGAAATTTGGCTCCGGCGGATAAAAAGATTTACGCCATTCGCGATGTGTGTGGCACAGTGGAATCAATTCCGTTGATTACTGCCTCTATTTTATCTAAAAAACTTGCCGCCGGTTTGCAGTTTTTGGTAATGGACTTAAAATGCGGCAGCGGGGCGTTTATGGAAACTCTGCCTGATGCTGAAAAGTTGGCGGCTTCTATTGTTGAGGTTGCGGGTGGTGCCGGCACAAAAACCACGGCGGTTATCACCGATATGAATCAGGTTTTGGGGCGTACGGTCGGTAATGCTTTGGAAGTTCGTGAGGCGGTGGCATATTTGCAAAACAAAAATCCTGAGGCTCGCTTAGATAAGGTTACTAAAGCTTTGTGTTCAGAGTTGCTTACCTCTTGCGGATTGTGCAAAAACAAGCCGGAGGCAGAACTTAAAATTGCGGAGGCTTTGGCTTCCGGGCGCGCCATGGAAAAATTTACGCAAATGGTTTATGCGTTCGGCGGTCCATCTGATTTTGCCGAAAATCCGGATTCGTATTTGCCGCGGGCAAAGATTATTCGTCCGGTATTTGCCGATAGAGAAGGTTATGTTGAGCAAATGGCGGTTCGTGACATCGGTATGTTGTTGGTCGGCTTAAAAGGCGGCAGAGTGCACCCTGATCAAAAGCTTGATTATGCCACCGGCTTCAGCGAATTCTGCCAAATCGGCGATTATGTGGATAAACAAACTCCGCTTGCGCTTATTCATGCCGAAACGGAAGAAGAATTTAACCGCGCTGCTTTTGAGCTTAAACGCTTAATTAAAATCGGCGATGAAAAGTTTTTATCACCGGTCATTTGCGGCAAAGTGGAGTGATTTATTTATAAACTATAAATAACATACAGTTAGTTCCGTTGCAGGTGTTGCATAAATTGTTAATTCTATTTAAGTCTAAATTGCGCAAGCAATTTACGCTGTTTGTGCAGTAAGCATCGCCCCATAAAGTTCCTTGCGGCGAATCATCCATACTGCCGTCATCAGTATTTATATAAGTAACTACTTGCCACAAGTTAGCCGCGTTTTCTTTGGCGGCAATCACAATATTGCGGCAAATTTCCGCACCTTGCGATGTTGGCAGAAAACCGAAGCGTACAGCTCCATGGTTGTTTTGGTTTGAGTTGTTATGATATATATAAATATTATCTTTAAACCA